>JBCDCD010000088.1:0-5972 GCA_039182445.1 Pseudomonadota bacterium
ATAATCGATAAAAACTGCAATACGCGTATCATTTTAATATGCCTCAGGCGTGTAAACACGCTACGGCCTCTATTAGGTTAAAGTACAAGCATATCCTAGTTAGCGGCCAAGTTTGGCAGAAAAAAGTTTTTCTTTTGAAAATGTGGTGATAAAACCTCTGATATGACGATAAAAGCCCTTCAAGAGAAGAAAGAGCCGATTGTGTGCCTAACGGCTTACACGGCGCCAATTGCGCACATTGCGGATGCGCATTGCGATCTGATTTTGGTCGGCGATAGCGTCGCCATGGTTCTTTATGGGGAAGACACCACACAAAATGCTGATGTAGAGATGATGATCCGCCACGGCAAGGCGGTCACCAAAGCCGCAACCAAGGCCATCGTCATCGTCGATATGCCGTTCGGCAGTTATGAAGCGTCAAAAGAGCAAGCGTTAGAGAATGCCCAACGCATTATGAGCGAGACAGGATGTGACGGCGTGAAGCTTGAAGGCGGTGCAGCGATGGCCAACACCATCGCGTATTTGGTAGAGCATAATATTCCTGTGATGGGGCATATCGGGCTTTTGCCGCAATCTGTCGATAGCCCAAGCGGGTTTAAAGTCAAAGGTAAAGATGTGCAAGGCGCGCAGCAGCTCATGCAAGATGCCGCCGCGGTGGAAGAAGCTGGTGCTTTTTGTTTTGTCATCGAAGCCGTGCCACCGGAATTGGCCGCAGCGATTACCGGCAAAGTGGGCATCCCAACGATTGGTATTGGCGCCTCGGCCGCTTGTGACGGCCAGATCTTAGTCACCGAGGACATGATTGGCATGAGCGATCGAAAAGCCCCAAAATTTGTGAAACAATTTGCGCAAATTCACGAAAATATAGAGGCAGCCATACAAGGATACGCGCAAGAGGTGCAATCAGGCGCCTTCCCAGCTGAGGAAAACCTTTATTCACAAGCTTCCAAGCCCTTATTGAAAAAGGCCTCATAGTTTTTTCCGCCCAAACGATTGGGCGAGGCCGCCGTCGCGGCCTTTGATTTTTGTGCCAAAAATCCGTCTTGTCAGGCTCTCATTGAGTCTTTATATAATTGAGGCGAAATAATCAGGAGAATCTATTTATGTCATCAGCCGTTGAACAACTGGCGAAAAACGCCAATTGGGGGGCCTTTGCCAAAGCGACAGAATTAAAGCAACGCATTCTTTTTGTGTTGGGTGCGCTTATTATCTATCGCTTGGGAACTTACATTCCTGTCCCCGGGATTGATCCGACCGTCTGGAAAGAAATCTATGACCAAAAAGGCGGTGGTATTTTGGACATGTTCAATATGTTCTCCGGTGGTGCGTTGTCACGAATGACAATTTTCGCGCTCAATATTATGCCGTATATTTCGGCGTCGATTATTATGCAGCTGGCTGCGGCGATGTCTCCTTCTTTAGAGAAAATGAAAAAAGAAGGCGAGCAAGGGCGCATGAAAATTAATCAGTACACGCGTTACCTCACTGTTCTGCTTGCGTCTGTGCAAGCTTATGGTTTGGCTGTTGGTTTGGAAAGCATGCAAGGTTCTAGCGGTGCGGCCGTGATTGACCCTGGTCTTTTCTTCCGTGCCTCCACCGTGATAACGATTGTTGGTGGTACAATTTTCTTGATGTGGCTGGGTGAACAAATCACACAACGTGGTATTGGTAATGGTATCTCGCTTATTATCTTTGCCGGTATTGTTGCGGAATTTCCACGTGCGCTTGGCTCGACTTTAGAACTTGGTCGCCAAGGACAATTTAATCTGATCGAATTGCTCGCCTTGGCTGCTATGGTTGTGGGTGTGATTGTTTTGATCGTCTATGTCGAACGCGCGCAACGCCGTGTGGTCGTGCAATATCCAAAACGCCAGCAAGCCGCCGGGCAAGCCGCAATGGGACAACAAAACCACATCCCCTTAAAGCTCAACACATCCGGTGTTATCCCACCCATCTTTGCCTCCTCTTTGCTTCTTTTGCCCCTAACTATTGTTGGCTTTAGCGGTACCGAAGGCGGAGAAATTACAGCCACCATCGCACGTTACCTGCAACATGGTGAGCCGATGTATATGCTTCTTTATGGTGGGTTGATTATCTTCTTCGCGTTTTTCTATACCGCGATTGTGTTTAACCCAGAAGACAATGCGCAAATGTTGCAACGTCACGGCGGATTTATTCCTGGTATTCGCCCCGGTAAAAGCACCGCCGAATATTTGGATTACGTTCTGACGCGCATTACAGCCGTTGGTGCAATTTATTTATGTTTTATTTGTTTGCTCCCCGAGCTTCTCATCTCACGTTATTCGATCCCTTTCTATTTTGGGGGTACATCACTTTTGATTGTTGTGACAGTAACGATGGATACAGTGGCACAAATTCATTCGCATTTAATTGCGCATCAATATGAAGGCTTGGTCAAAAAAGCAAAACTTCGTGGCACAGGTCGCGGTGGCGCAGGCCGTCAACGCAGACGATAAGGATTAAAATATCATGGGATTTAATTTAGTTTTTTTTGGACCACCGGCCGCTGGTAAAGGCACACAAGCCAAAATCATTCAAGAAAAACACGGCCTTATGCAGCTCTCTACAGGTGATATGTTACGTGCACAAATCAGCGAAGGCACAGACCTCGGCAAAAAAGCAAAAGAAATCATGGATCGCGGTGAATTGGTTTCTGACGATATCGTTATTGGCATGATCGAGAATGAAATGAATAACGCCAGCGATGTGAAAGGCTTTATCTTTGATGGCTTTCCCAGAACCGAAGCGCAAGCCATTGCGCTTGATGCCATGTTGAAAAACCGCGATGAAAAAATTGATTTGGTGATGGTGTTACAAGTTGATCATGATGCGCTTATTGCCCGTGTTGATAAACGCGCAAAAGAAGAAGACCGTAGCGATGATACTGTCGAAGCGTTTCGTGTTCGATTAGAAGCTTATAATGATTATGCTGATAAAGTTTTACCGTATTATGATATTCAAAATAATATCTATCACATTGATGGTATGCGTCCTGTAGACGAAGTCACCATGCAAATTGAAGCTATCTTTCAGAAGTAATTAATTGGGATTACCACAAGTTCCCGGATCATCAACAATGTTAAGAGGCAAAGAAGCACAAGTGTTCGTCGCTTGCGCGAACGCATCAAGGAGACCTTGTGAATCATTGACAGAATAAAAGCTGCCGCCATTTGCAACGCCTTGGTTCAAAGCCGTGTGCACACCACTCATATCAATAATATCAACAATCGTATTGGTAAGATCATTACCAGCATCTTGTAACCTGTCACGAACTGTATTCACATTATAATTCGCACCACCATTATGATAACCATCAGAGAGAACAATAATTTTATTCGGACGCGTATTGGTTTGATTATTTGTCAATTGTGTTGCGGCTTCAATATGTTGACCCAAAGGCGTGTTACCGCCTGGGCAAAAATCCAATCTATCTTCTACGCCGGCTAAAATTGCATCAAAATCTTCTTCACTTTCTGGGCCCAAATCAACATCATCAAATTGAGAAGAAACATCAAACTCCATATTATCCATTGCACCAGACATTAAATTATTATGATCAAATCGACCTTGCTGGACAAACCGCGTAATGTTGACTCTATCGACCGGGTCAGTGCCTTCTCTTGTCGCATAGTCTTTCGCAATAACCTGCGGGACAATTCTACGCATAGCCCATCGTGCCATTTCAATTCTGTTACACTGTGCCCCCAATTCGGACGGACAAAAATCAGAATTAATATTCGAATTCATGCTGCCGCTTGAATCAATAATGAAAGTAATGTCAGCAAAATCATCTGTTCCACCATCTGCGGTACAATTGCTAGCAGAGAACTGAATACTCTGCATAAAGTAGTTATTATTTGAGTCACTCTTCGTCACTGTTGTTTCATATTCAGCCGTTCCGCCATTTAAGAAATCACAATTACGCGCAGATGCGGTACCATTCGCATCGCAAACTGCGTTTTGTGCGCCACCGGAGTGAAATGAGCCATTGGGGTCACCCTTGGGTGTTATTAATGCAAATATTGCGGTACCAGGACTTTCAGTAATGTCGTTACCATTGGAATCTTCTATCGTGATCGCACCGCCCATACCACCTTCAATGGCACCATCATTACCGTAAACTTCGGTTAATGCATAAACAAAGCGTGTGTCATACTCATCATAGATATATTCATCAGGAAGATTAAGGGTACGCACAGGAACCGCACCAACGCGAACATTTGCTCCACCCCTACCATTGATGGGAAAAATACCATCGCTTCCATCACCAATAATATTTGCGCCTTCACATTGATAGCCATCATCATCAAGACCATCACCATCGGCATCACCGGCAATATTTCCGTCAACCGGCTCGACACCAAAAGCTGCGCTGTCAAAAGGAGCAATAAGGGACGCTGGACACGGATAGCGCCCTTCAATATCCGCGAATTCTTGTAAGGCGTTGCGTATCGCAATTTCTTTTTCGTAAGTATTTGCTTCTGTTTGAAAAATTTCGACTTTTTCAAACATATTCATGAAATACACACCGGCCCCTGATAAAACAATTATCAAGAAGCTGATGGCAATTAGGCTAGTCCCTTGTTCTTTATGCATTTTTTGCCCCTATATAGACCAATCCGCAATTTACAGTGTACAATATTTCTCTTAATATAAGATTAACTTAATTTCGCTAAGATAATCAAATGGGGCAAAATATGAAAAATAATCCTGAATCAGGCTTTACGCTGATAGAAGTCGCTATTGTAATGATAATTCTCGGGGTTCTTGTTGCTGGTGTGACTGCTTTTTTCATCTCAAGAATTCAGCAAATTAATCTTGCAGAAACGAATGAAAAATTGGCTTCCATTGACGACGCCCTACAGGCCCATCTTGAAATAAATGGCTTTTATCCCTGCGCTGCACCCATGAACGCGCAACCAGAAACCGCAGATTTTGGCCGTGCTGTTGATTGTTCGGCGGCCGCCGTTGCTGGAGAAACCGAAGATGATGCCAGTAACAGAACGGTATGGGATCCCACATCAGGAGCTCCTGCAGATACCGATATCCGTATTGGGTCAGTCCCCACGCGAACGCTTAATTTACCAGATGACTATGCTTTTGATGCATGGGGTGGGCGATTCACATATGCCATTTCAGAAACTTTGGCCGTCGCTGGGCAATATGATCGTCAACATGGCGGCGTTAGTATCAATGACAGTGCTGGTAATTCAGTAGTGACTCCTGCTGACGGAGCCCACTATGCCCTGCTCAGCCATGGTGAATCAGGTATGGGTGTTGTTCCCAGGAATGGCGGCGCACGTTTAGAGGATTGTACCATTACAACAGAGCTAGATTCAGAAAACTGCGATGATGATTCTGAGTTTATTGACACCGTACTCGCCTCTGATCAAGCGGGCGCGAATTTTTATGATGACCTTGTCTTTCGTACAGTAAGCAATTTTGTCACAACACCAGCTAACGCTGTTGTTGCCTTTAATCTTCCCGATTGTCCAGCAGGCTGGACTCTTTATACACCAGCCGAAGGGCGCTTTATCATTGGAACGGGACAATATGCTCCTGGGGCTGGGGTATATGTCAGTGATGGCACCGGTGGATTAAATTGGGCTCCTAATGCTCACGATTTTGGTCTTGAAGACAATGATGAAGGAAATGAGTCTTATTTAGTAGCCCGAGCAGAGCTTCCAGATCAATTGACCGCAGTAGAAGTTGATCCCGCTGTTGGCCCCGCTGCCGCAAGACTCACAGTTGCTCAAATAACAGCAACTGTTAATCAAGAACCAACAAATAACTTGCCTCCATTTGTGGCCCTTCGATATTGCGAAAAACAATAAAAAATCCCTTTTAAAATAAACTGTTGACGGACGCTGCATTATGCCTATAATGCGGCCAATCTGAAGATCTGCCATTTATAATTGTATCTGTAAGCAATTGAAATTAAAGGTTTTTGG
>JBCDCD010000089.1:0-5939 GCA_039182445.1 Pseudomonadota bacterium
ATTTGGAAAACGGGTTTAAAACCTCAATGGATAGTGTTTTGTTGGCAGCCGCGTGTCCTATTCAAAAGAATGAACAACTGCTCGATCTGGGATGTAGTGTCGGCGGGGCAGGGATGTGTGTGCTCAAGCGATGCCCGGATAATCATCTCACAGGTGTCGATATCCAGGTCGCACAAATTGAATTGGCGCTGGAGAATGCGGCGGCAAATAATCTTGTCGAACGATGTGAGTTTATTGAAAGCAATGTGTCTGATTTTCGTCAAGAAAAAGCATTTGATCATGTCATCATGAATCCGCCTTACTTAAATGACGGGGAACATTTGCGATCACCTCATAATGAAAAAGCAACGGCGATGGGGCATGATGATGTCAGTTTAAAAGAATGGATTGATTGCGCGCATTTTTGTTTGAAGTCAAAAGGATCAATGACAATTATTCATCGTGCCGATCAAATCGACCACATCATTCGCGATATGGGCAAGAGATTTGGCGCGATAGAGATTATTCCTCTATGGCCAAAACAGGATGTGCCAGCAAAGCGCGTTATTATAAGAGCTTACAAGGATCGCTACTCACCAACGACACTGCATGCCGGTCTTATCTTGCATGATGGCAACGGTGATTATACGATAGAGGCCAACCATATTTTAAAAGAAGCAGGAGGATTGTTCTTATGAGATATTTCATTTTGATAGCGCTTTTATTTGTTTCTGTTCCGACCTATGCGCAGGATGTTTTTAATCCGGAAGGTCTCTGGCTCACCGAAAATGAGCGATCGGTGATTAAAGTCGAAAAATGTGGTGAAGCGATGCATAAATTATGCGGCTCCATTCATTGGATTATTGAAGGTGGTATGCAAAAAGATTCTAAAAATCCGGATGAATCAAAACGCAACCAACCGATGTGTGGTCTTCAAATTATCAAAGGGTTAAAGCAAAGCCCGTATAAGCCGAATATTTGGAGGGATGGCGAAATCTACAAAGCCGATGATGGTGATACCTATGATGCCAAGATTGAAATGGTTGATGAAAATACGATGGAACTAAGGGGCTATATGAGTATTAGTCTTTTGGGTAAGTCGCAAACATGGACCCGTGTTGATGCCAAAAAATATCCCCGTTGCCAATAATGACCTATGATTTAAGGCAAGCAACGGAAGAGGATATCAATTCGCTTGCCGCATTTTATTCCACTATTAGTAAAAAAGATGAGGGATATTTCGCGCAGCTTTTTGAAAAAGATTGTGTTGTTCTGATTGCCAAACAGAAGAGTAAAATGCTTGCTTTTGGCGTCTTAAATTTTGAGCCAAAATATAGCGTCTATCAACGATTGGAAATTCCCGAAATTCAGGATTTAAATGTGCATCCAGAATATCGCCAGCAAGGAATTGCCACCGCAATGATTGAGGCCTTTGAACAAATGACGCGTGATCAGGGGATTGAGATGATCGGCATTTCTGTGGGGCTAACAAAAGAGTATGGTCCGGCGCAACGGCTGTATTTTAAGCTGGGGTATATCTCCGATGGGAATGGCGTGACCTATGATCGGGAATTCGTTGCCCACGGGCAGAGTAAGCCCGTGGATGATGATTTATGCCTTATGATGGTGAAATCACTCTAAAATTTACATAATTATTGACTTTTGGGCTCTTTTTCATTATTTTCGCGAGCATGCAGGGCTTAAGCAATGTCACCAAAGAATCTAAACTCGCCATCTATGTCGGCGAGAGGCCCTACATTGAAATAAATAAACAAAGCTTGTTTCACAGTTATTTACTTTTAGTTGATGAGACAACGCATCCTGTAACAATTTTACAACAACTTCATTTTGACAATGACGGACTTCGTTTTGCACCTCATGCAACAGTAGGGATCAGAAAACCACCAGAATTGTCCTCTTCTATTCAAAGTACATTTTTACTACCAATCATTGGTGGTAACGCTTTGGAGATTATGCATCTATGGGATAAAGCTCTAAATTACGCTTTCGTTGTTTCGAGTTGGCCGACACCATTTGATGAAAATCCTCATGGCTCTGATGACGTTGCAAACTGTCGTGCAGGTGTCATGAAAGTTTTACGGTTATTGGGAATTGATGTTTCTCCGGAGGACTTTATTGAAAAAGCAGGAACAAATAATTCAACCTTGCCAACGATTGAAAATTTTGGCGAAGCCGCAGGCCGTTTTACATGGCAAAGGTTACTAGAGCGAAACAAAACATGGTTGGATGCTCTGGACCCATCTGAGTTTTATTTAGATTATAATCCTCGTGAGCGCTATGTGGGTCCTATTCCATATGATTTGAGACCGATGCATCCAAATCAAGAGATCGTCCAACATTTAAGGCTTTAGTTTGGGGGGGATTATCGCCTTCTCACTAGCCTTTTTTGCCCAAATTTACTGTGGGCCTCTTTTAAAAAAGAGATATCTATTGGCTGGATTGCCCATGTTTAAATGGGGTTTTGCAACTTTTCTTGCTCTGCCCCCTTTATAATCCGTGTCTGCAATGGCGGCGGCACTAGAGGTGGTTAAGCTTTTCTCCAATGCTTCTTGATGAGCCGCGTCTATGGCATTTGAGAGTGTTTCATTATCGAAGAGTAAATCATCGTATCCAGCGGTTTCTAAAATTTTCTCTATGTTCTTTTGGAGAAGTAAACGAACGACAAAATCAATCATTTTTTGTTCATCGGCATATAGCTCACCGTCTGGATCAATTCCTTCAGCTAGGTAATATTGTCTGTATCGATCACGCGCTTTCTCAAAGCTTAGTTCGGATGCTATATTCAAACGTATGACCCATAATCCATCGTCATCTTGCTTTGGGCGCGTAATTGTTTGAATAATGTAAATAGCTTCCCATTCGTCTTTTTTCTTTTTTACCTCATTGACAGAATTTGTATGGATAGCTTTCCAAATCCTTTTTGCGTCATCCTCAGTAACTGCTTCAGAAATATACAGGGCGAGGGCAATACGATTGGAAACAAACTCAGGAGCTTCATCATCATACATTTGATGAGTTACAGCTTTACCATCTGCATCACGCATTCTTTGGCCTTGTACTGCTAAAAATTGACTTCTTGCTCTCGCTCTTATATCGGCAAAAGCAGCATAAGGGTCATCTTTTTCGTTTACAGCGCGCGCACTTTTTATCGCTTCGCTGCGGGCACGTGCGGCATCGGGATCCGTTGTAGGCAAAAACGTTAAACTAGTTCCTGCTGCTGCTGACGAAAAAGGCTGATGCGTTTTTTCAATTTTACTCATGAGTTGTGTTTTATACAGCTTAAAGCATTATGTCAATAATTATATTGGGGGTGTAAGGCCTTGATTTCTGGCTTTTTTGGCTTGAATTTCCTATGATACAGCCATTCTTAAGTTAATTTGCTTTGTTTATTAAGAGAGGGGTAAGCAATGACACAATGGGTATATCAATTTGGCAAGAAAACCGACGGGAACGCGTCGATGCGCAATCTTTTGGGCGGAAAAGGCGCGAATTTGGCAGAAATGTCGTCTTTAGGCCTCCCGGTGCCACCCGGATTTACGATTACCACCGAGGTCTGCGCCGCTTTTTACGAAAATGATAAAAGCTACCCCGATGCTTTAAGAGCACAAGTTGATGAGGCGCTGGCGGCCATTGAAAAACAAATGGATATGACATTTGGTGATACAGCGAACCCGTTGTTGGTTTCGGTGCGCTCCGGTGCGCGTGTGTCCATGCCGGGCATGATGGATACGGTTCTCAATTTAGGATTGAATGATGAAACAGTTGAAGGGCTCGCGGCAAAAGCAGGCGATGAGCGTTTCGCGTGGGATTCTTATCGTCGTTTTATTCAAATGTATGGCGATGTGGTGTTGGGTGTTGAACACCATGACTTTGAAGACATACTCGATCAACACAAACGCGATATGGACATCACTGAAGATACGGATGTGACCGCCGAGGGATGGAAAGAGATTGTTGGCAATTACAAGGCGCTGGTAGAACGCGAACTTGGCAAGCCGTTTCCCCAAGATCCAAAAGAACAATTATGGGGCGCGATTGATGCGGTTTTCTCGTCTTGGATGGTGCCGCGAGCGATTAAATATCGTCAGATTAATGATATCCCAGAAAGCTGGGGCACCGCGGTGAACGTACAATCCATGGTATTTGGGAATATGGGTGATGATTGTGCGACGGGCGTGGCTTTTACGCGTGATCCATCAACGGGTGAGAATTATTTCTATGGCGAGTATCTTGTGAATGCGCAAGGCGAAGATGTTGTGGCGGGTATTCGTACACCACAATCACTGACGATACGTGGAAAGGAACAAGAAGGCTCCGACCTTCCATCGATGGAAGAAGTGATGCCGGAAGTTTTTGGGCAACTTGATGAAGTGCGCGGTACGCTCGAAAAGCATTATGCGGATATGCAAGATATTGAATTCACCGTGCAGCAAGGCAAGTTGTTCATGTTGCAAACACGCAACGGAAAACGCACGGCGGCAGCGGCGTTAAAAATCGCCACCGATATGGTGAAGGAAGGTTTGATTGATGAAAACAAAGCGCTGCTCTCGATTGATCCAAGTGCGCTGGATCAATTGCTCCACCCGACACTCGATCCGAATGCGGAAAAGAATGTGTTGACCAAAGGCTTACCCGCATCGCCCGGTGCAGCGTCGGGTGAAGTTGTCTTTACCGCGGATGAAGCGGAAAAACGCGCACATGACGGGAATGCCGTGATGTTGTGCCGCACCGAAACATCGCCGGAAGATATTCATGGTATGCATGCAGCCGCAGGGATTTTAACCTCGCGTGGTGGTATGACGTCACACGCAGCGGTGGTCGCACGCGGTATGGGGCGTGCTTGTGTTGCCGGTGCTGGCGCGATTACCATGGACTATAAAGCGAAGACGTTGATTGTTGGCGACGTTGAAGTCAAAGAAGGGGATATCCTCACCATTGATGGGGCAACAGGCGAAGTGATGCTTGGTGAAGTCGCGACAAAGCAGCCAGAACTCTCAGGTGATTTTGAAACGGTGATGAGTTGGGCCGATAAAGCACGCCGTATGAAAGTACGCACCAATGCAGAAACTGTTTTGGATGCCCAAACAGCCATCGATTTTGGCGCGGAAGGCATTGGTTTGTGTCGCACAGAACATATGTTCTTTGATCCGGACCGGATTCAAAATGTGCGCGAGATGATTTTTGCGACCGACAAAGCAGGGCGTGAAACAGCGCTTGAGAAATTGTTGCCGGAACAGCGTAAAGATTTCACCGAGTTGTTTGAGATCATGGATGGCTTACCGATTACCATTCGCTTGCTCGACCCCCCATTGCATGAGTTTATGCCGCATGAAAAAGAAGAGATTGAGCATTTCGCCAAGACCGCTGGGTTGGAAGCAGATTTTGTTGCTCGTCGCTATGCGGAACTCAGTGAAGCAAACCCAATGTTGGGTCATCGTGGCTGTCGCCTCGGGATTACCTTCCCAGAAATTTACGCGATGCAGGCACGGGCGATTTTTGAAGCAGCGGTCGAGACCAATGCCATCCCCGAAGTGATGATCCCGTTGATTGCAACGCGTAAAGAATTGGATATCCTAAAACAAGTTGTCGCTGAAGAAGCTGAAAAAGTTTTTGCCGAAAAAGGAAAGTCCGTAGAATATCTCGTCGGCACGATGATTGAATTGCCGCGTGCGGCGTTGATGGCCGATGATATTGCGCAGACAGCGGAGTTCTTTAGCTTTGGTACAAATGATTTAACGCAAACAACATTGGGCATGAGCCGTGATGATGCGGCGAAATTCTTACCCGATTTTGTCAGCCAGCATATCTTAGAAAAAGATCCGTTCGTGAGTTTAGATCAAGAAGGGGTCGGGCAGCTGGTTGATATGGCGGCGCAGCGTGGCCGTTCATGCCGTCCGGATATTAAGTTAGGGATTTGTGGGGAGCATGGTGGTGATCCA
>JBCDCD010000090.1:0-5852 GCA_039182445.1 Pseudomonadota bacterium
ATACGGATCACGGTCATTGCGGCCCGATCAATGAACGCAACGATGTTGATAATGACAAGACCGTAGAACATATTGCGATGCAAGCCGTCATTGCCGCCGAAGCCGGCGCTGACATGGTCGCGCCAAGCGGTATGATGGATGGACAAGTGGCCGCTATTCGTCACGCGTTGGATGTCACCGGCTTTTCCCATGTGCCCATCATGGCCTATGCCGCAAAATTTGCGTCTGTTTTTTATGGCCCCTTCCGCGATGCGGCCGGATGTTCATTAGGGCATCATGATCATGTCCCAACCGATCGTAAGACCTATCAACTTGATCCGGCCAATAGCCGTGAAGCCATTCGTGATGCATTGATGGATGAACAAGAAGGTGCGGATATTCTGATGGTGAAACCAGGAATGCCGTATCTCGATATTCTCGCCAAATTGCGTGAGAAAACCGAACTTCCCCTCGCCGCTTACCAAATTAGTGGTGAATACGCGATGATTCGTCTTGCCGCTAATGTCGGTGCTCTGGACTATGAAAGCGCGATGATGGAGAGTCTCATGGCCTTCAAACGGGCTGGCGCCGATATGATTTTGACATATTCGGCTCTGGATGTCGCAAACTGGCTTTCCGCTCAAGAGTAATCTTGTCAAAACCCCATTTTCAGGCGATACTTATCTTCAAGTTCATTTAAGATTTTTGTTAAAAAAATCTTAACGACTCTACTTTACGCTTGATGTCTATTCTGACAATTTTTTAAGCCTGTTCTAGAAGGATTCTAAAGGGCCCGCACAATGAAATATATTGCACTTGTAATGGTATTCGTCATGACATTTGGTGGTGTCATGGTTGCCGCTGGTTTAGAGGGCGGTGTTCACCTTGTCACAAAAGTGATGCTACCAGCCATGCCTGCTGAGGTCATGATTATTATTGGTGTTGCGATCTCTGCTTTTCTTATTGCCAACCCGCCAGATCTCGTGAAACAAACTTTGAGTGCTTTTAAGTGCCTAAGCAAACCTGAGGCCCACACAAAGCAAGACTATATCGACCTCCTTTGCCTGATGTACACGTTGTTTAAGTTGGCACGAACCAAAGGATGGTTGGCACTTGAATCGCATATTGAAGAGCCTGAAACGAGCGATCTGTTTGCTCAATTCCCTGCGGTGAAAAACAACCATCACGCCCTTGTTTTCTTGTGTGATTATTTACGCATCATCTCTTTGGGGAATGACAATGCTTTTCAAATCGAAGCCTTGATGGATGAAGAAATTGAAACTATTTCACACCACGAGGAGCGCCCTGGTCACGCAATGCAGGTCATGGCAGACGGATTGCCGGCTTTGGGTATTGTCGCCGCGGTTCTCGGGGTTATTAAAACAATGGCGTCCATTGACCAACCGCCTGAAATTCTCGGTAAACTTATTGGTGCGGCGCTCGTTGGAACGTTCCTTGGTGTTTGGGCCGGTTATGGTTTTGCTGGACCTTTTGCGGGGGCGATGCTGGCCCGCGCCGAGTCAGAAATCATGTATTATAAATGTATCAAGGTTGGTATTATTGCTTTCCTAAATGGAGCAGCACCACAAGTGGCCGTTGAGTTTTCTAGAAAACTCCTACCGCATAATGTGCAGCCGACCGGTATTGTGCTAGAGGATAAATTAAACGAGCACCCCTCGCCGGCGGGGGATAATTAATGTCTGATAAAGGCGACGAACTCCAACCTATTATCGTTAAAAAAGTAAACGGTAAGCACCCACATCATGGCGGTGCATGGAAGGTTGCCTATGCTGACTTCGTCACCGCGATGATGGCTTTCTTTTTATTACTCTGGCTTTTATCGGTGACAACAGAAGTGCAAAAGAATGGTATCGCGGATTACTTTACCTCTTCACCTATGGTCACGCGCAGTGAAGATGGCTCTGGCGGTGTCTTAGGCGGAACAACTCTAGCGACTGAAGGGGCGATGACATCGCAAGTACAACCCCTTGTAGAAAAACCACAAACACAAGACCCAGCGATGCGCCCGGGCAGCATTCCGCCGCGCGAAGAAACAAATGTATCGGATGAACGGTTTTTGGAAGAAAAAAGAAAACGCGAACGTGCGCAATTTGAAAAAGCCGCCAACGCCATTATGGATCGCATTGAAAAGACACCCGGTCTTCAGGATATGAAAGAGTCGGTGGTGGTGGAACAAACAAGTGAAGGATTAAAGATTCAAATCCTTGAACAACAAAACAAGCCGCTGTTCCAAAGCGGTAGCGCTGTGCCTTTAGAAGATACAAAACGCGTGTTGATGCAGGTCTCTGAAGTAATACAACCACTGACCAATGAAATTTCCGTACGTGGTCACACAGACAGTGTCCCTTATGGTCCCGGAGCGACGTATACGAACTGGGAATTATCCGCCGATCGCGCCAATGCGGCGCGCAAAGTTTTGCAAACAGCAGGCATGCCCGCCTCTCGCGTGAACAATGTTTTGGGTAAAGCGGACACCGACCCCCTAATCCCTGAAGATCCGCGTGATGGACGGAACCGCCGTATCTCGATTATTTTACTTTATGATGATATTGCTTCCGGTGATGGTGCCAATGCTTCGGCTCGCGCTGCCAAGAAGCAAGAAAGAGAAATCAAACAGCAGCTGTATCAGCGCACTGAGGGTGTAGTTGAGTTCCCTTAAACCATATTTATAAAACTTGAGTTTCCGTAACGCTTGAGTTACAACATTGCTCATGTTATCAATGAGTAAGCACCTAGCCTCCGAAACCCGCGAATGCGGTTATCTTAATAATGGTCAACTGTCCCAAATAATTTATTTTGGCGCTTATTCTATAGAAGACATTACTTTTGAAGAGAAAGTTTTAGTTCAAGCTCGTAAAACACGCTTTGAGTTAATGCAAAAAGGATTTTTAGGCGATGCTTTTTGCGCGGGTGCAACAATATGTTCAAATTGCAATGCATGTATACCAATACGAATTAATGTAAGTAAATTCAAATTCTCTGCACGACAAAAAAGAGAATATAATGCTTTTGATGATGCCGGCGGTGATTATTTTTTAAAAGAGTCTTTTTTCGAAAGTGAAATGTATGAACTTTTTAAAAAATACTTAACACATAGATTTCCAAATTCTCCAATGCATGATTACGAGGTTGATACATTACGTGGTGTTATTCTTTCAAAGTCTCACTTATTGATCATGGTAAATAATGATTATGATTTTTTAGGCTATGCAGAAATTGATCAATACGAAGATGAGTGCTCTTTAGATTTTGTCGTATACGATCCGGATCATGCTGATCTAAGGCTTGGTTCTATTGCTTTTATACAAGCCATAGATTGGGCTCAACAAAATGAATTAACGCATATTTATTTAGGCCCAACAAACGACACATCCGCATTGCGTTACAAAAGATACTTAAGCGGTCTAGAGTGTTTTGATGGAGAAGAATGGGTTGATTATGACCCTAAAATCCATCGAACAGGCCCTGATTATAGGCACTTAATTGAAAAGCTAGGGCTTCCAGCACCCGCCTAACCAAATTTATTTGATTTTGGAAAGCCATTTGGCGGTAGACGGCCTGCTTGGGCACGTTCACCGAGCCAGGGATTCAAATCTTCAACAAGTGTTTCACCCGTTCCGTATTTATAGGTTAGCCCTTCGTCCCAATTAAAGGTTTTGAAATCAGACAAACCACCATCTTTATAACGTTGTAAGATAACACCCTTTCCTTTTGACATTTCAGGAATTTGCTCGAGCTCAAACACAATCATCTTACGGTTCTTGCCCATCACGGCGACATGATCATGACCTTGCTCAATCGGCTTACACAACTTGGCTTCTACCTTGCCGGAAACATTCAAAATCTGTTTTCCGTTTTTGGTTTGCGCCAGACAATCATCTGTTTTGACAATGAAGCCACGTCCATCATCCGCCGCGATCAACATTTTCTTCTCGGCTTCGAAGACTTCCATATCGACAATGTCGGCATCATTCGGCAGATCCACCATCAAACGCAGCGGCTCCCCGAACCCACGTCCCGGTGGCAACTTATCGCCCTGCAAAGTGTAAAAGCGCCCGTTCGAGCCGAGCACCAGAATCTTATCCGTGGTCATGCATTCAAAAGCGAACTTACCACGGTCACCATCTTTGTATTTAATGCCCTTGGTGTCGAGTTCATGGCCTTTCATCGCCTTGATCCACCCTTTGGAGGAACAAATAACGGTGATTGGCTCTTTTTCGATCATCGCCTCTTCAAGCTGATCAATATCGACCGGTTCAAGGGCTTTGCCAATCACCGTGCGGCGTTTACCCAACTCAGTCTTTGGCCCAAACTCTTCATGCAGGCTTTTCAATTGTTTTTTAATGCGTGTCCACTGACGCGCTTCGGACTTGATGAGTTTTTCAAGCTCATCGCGTTCTTTCGACAGCTCGTCATGCTCACCTTTAAGCTCAATTTCTTGCAGCTTATTCAAGGAACGCAAGCGCATGTTGAGAATAGCTTCCGCCTGAACCTCGGTCAGCTTGAACGCTTTGATCAACTCTTCTTTTGGCTTGTCTTTGGTGCGAATAATTTTGATGACTTTATCAATATTGAGATAAACGGTCATCAACCCATCCAGCACTTCTAAACGATGCAGCACTTTTTCAAGTCGGTGTTGCGAGCGACGCACCAATACAACTTGTTGGTGGTCAAGCCACGCTTGCAACACTTCTTTCAGCGGCATCACGCGCGGCGTCACGCCATTCTCAAGCACATTCATGTTCATAGAGAAACGTGTTTCTAAATCTGTAGCGCGGAACAATGTTTCCATCAGAAGCTCAGCTTCGACATTGCCGCTCTTCGGCACAAGGACAATGCGAATATCTTCCGCGCTCTCATCACGAATATCATCAAGCAACGGTACTTTGCGCGCATTGATCAATTCGGCAATTTTCTCGATCAAGCGGGATTTTTGCACCTGATACGGAATCTCCGTAACAATAATCTGATAGGTGCCGCGCTTGCCCTCTTCCACTTCCCATTTAGCGCGCATTCGGAACGAGCCCTTACCCGTCTCATACGCATTGATAATATTTGCTTTCGGTTCGATAAGAATACCGCCCGTTGGAAAGTCTGGGCCTTTAATAATTTTTTGTAGCTGTTTCGATGTCAGATCATCATCGAGCATCGCGAGCGCGGCTTCACAAAGCTCCGCCACATTAAACGGAGGGATATTCGTCGCCATCCCCACGGCAATACCACTCGCCCCATTCGCCAGAATATTCGGAAAACCACCAGGAAGCACAACAGGCTCGACTTCACTACCATCATAAGTCGGACGGAAATCAACGGCATCTTCGTTAATGCCTTCGAGCATCAATTGCGCAACACGTGTTAAACGCGCTTCGGTGTAACGCATCGCGGCCGCATTATCGCCATCGATGTTTCCGAAGTTCCCCTGCCCATCGACCATTGGGTAACGCACGGCAAAATCTTGCGCCAAGCGCACCATCGCATCATAAACCGAGCTATCGCCATGCGGGTGATATTTACCAATCACATCGCCAACCACACGAGCTGATTTCTTCGGTTGCGAGTCATGCTTTAGATTGAGCTGTGACATCGCATAAAGAAGACGGCGATGCACTGGCTTCATGCCATCACGTACATCCGGCAAGGAACGCGACATAATCGTGGAGAGCGCATAGGACAAATAGCGCTCTGATAGGATTTCTCCCATCTGCTGATCAATGATTTGTGGTTCCGGTGCTGGTTCTTTTTTCTTCGCCATTCATAGGTTTTAGCCTCTGAAAACCGCAAAAACTAGGGGTTTCACAAGTTTTTTGTAAATAAATCACAAAAAACAATACAAATTGTTTGACATAATAAAT
>JBCDCD010000091.1:0-5841 GCA_039182445.1 Pseudomonadota bacterium
ATTTGAGCACATGATATAGAAAAAAGGTTATGAAAAGATTAATATGTTGCTTTTCAGTGACTTAAGGTTGTTTTTAGACTTTATTCCATGCCAATCGCAGACATGTAAAGAATAAGCAACTCGTCTTCTTCGCGGCGCTTTTCAACTTCCATCTTGCGCAGCTTCATCACCCGGCGCATGATTTTGACTTCAAAGCCCGCCGCTTTGGCTTCAGCATAGACATCCTTGATATCTTCGGCCAAAGCCGCCTTCTCTTCTTCCAACCGTTCAATGCGTTCAAAGAAAGACAGGAGTCTTTTACCGGCTACACCAGCGACATCGGCTGGTTCGTTATCATTTTCGACTTGTGCTGCATTCGCGCTCATATTTTACCTCTTTTGTTGAAGGCAAAATAAAGCCTGTTTTAGGTTAAAAAGCCAGAAGTATTTATGAAAGTTATCTACAGGCGCACTTTGGCGGACCAGCTTTCAATCTGCAAAGTCTCTTCACTGACATCTTGTTCCACACGGCGAATTTGAACACGTATGGTGAGCTTCTGGTTCACAATATCTTGAGAGTTCTGCAACATAGAATTACTACCTTGCGGGAAATAGGTCACTGTCACCGGCATTTGATAAAGCCAGCGATACACACCCTGAATCGTACTGCTATTTAATAAAAGTGGTGGCTGTTCAATCAAGACATTCACATTGTAATTACTGCTATCAACGCTTTGGATCACATTCGCATTAGACAAGTACTCTTGATATTGACGAAACCCATCATCAGTAAAGTAAATACGTGTGTCATCAAGTGTTCGTTGGCTTTTACGCGCTTCAAACGCCATAGCTTCAGACACTGCCCGCGTTGTCCAATTTTTCAGCTCTTTATCAGTACGATGCGCTTCATCAATTGTATTCTCGTCACGCAATTCCAAAAAAAGCGTATCGTTCGATGTTTGTTTGATCGTTTCCATGAAAGGCGCAGTATTACCAACAGGTTCATATTGCTGGTCGGTATAATAGGCAAAAAATAAAACACCAAAAAACGACATAAAGGCGAAAATCGCCATAAATCTCATTAAAAATCTGGTGTACCAAAAATACATGGTGCCAATATCTGTTATTTTTGTTTATTCAAAAAAGAAACTTTGTCCAAAAATGGCGAAAATTTACCCATAATCCTACCCGCCTTTTGGCCCACTGTCAGTACATTATCAATACGTCGCTCTAAAAACCCCCGTGTTTCTTTATGATTAGGGGAATCATCATTGATCCAACGTAGCATTGTTGCGCTTAAGACCCCGGAGAGCAAAGCACGCTTTGTGTAATGATTATAATCGGTTGCCGTATCGCCAGCCCACTCCCAAATGCTATCCGCCGTTTTCCATACCATCTTACCACCATCAGGTATTTTGGTCGGGCCAATCCACCAAGCCATCGCTTTACGAGTCGCTTCTTTGTGATCGGAGAGAACTTGAAGACGCTGCCACACCGCCTCTTGAATTTTATCGCGAACGCGCGCACCGGAAAAATCTTCTGACGAGAGTGCTTTCAGGGTTTCACGATCGGCCCAGTCTGAAAAATGTATCATCACATCATTTATTTTCTCGGGGAACACCGCCATCGCCATATTTTTTTCAAAACCAGCTTTCTCGGCTGCGTCTTCAATCATGCTCCACTGCCAGCCATCAAACGCTGCATCTTCGAGCGCTTCGCCCAAGATTCGATCTTTAATATCGCGATTACCATCTGTCATGCGCCTATCCTAGAACAAAGTTTATTCTCGTCGCAAATATTATCTTTTGTTCGTCTATACATACTGGTACAAAATAAGTATGAGTGAAGAAAAAAACACAATTGGCCGCCGCGTCGCCCGCTATGGACGGGTTTCGACAACAATGGCAGGCCTCGCCGCCCGCGTCGCCGGTGAACGTTATTTCGGGATTAAAATTGAACGCGGCGATCACGCCAAACAGCTCACCGAAGCACTCGGCAATCTCAAAGGCCCATTAATGAAAGTTGGACAGATCTTAGCCACCATTCCTGAGGCGCTGCCCGCCGAATACGCCAATGATTTTCAGCAGCTTCAATCTAATGCGCCGCCCATGGGTTGGCCATTCGTCAAAAGACGGATGAAAGCCGAGTTAGGGCCTGATTGGCAGGAAAAATTTGGTGAATTTGATAAAGAAGCCTCCGCCGCCGCAAGTTTGGGGCAAGTCCACCGCGCCAAAACCTTGGGCGGTCAAGATATCGCCTGTAAATTACAATATCCCGATATGGCGAGCGCAATTGATGCTGATCTCAAACAACTCAAGCTGATTTTTTCTATTTACGAGCGCTATGATCCATCAATCAAAACCTCTGCTATTCATGAGGAACTCTCCGAACGTTTGCGCGAAGAATTAGATTATGTTCTCGAAGCGAAACACGAAAAACTATACACCTACATGTTACGTGATGAGTCGAATGTTCACATACCCAAAATTATTGATGATTTATCAACACCCCGCTTACTCACCAGTACATGGGTCGATGGCAAGAGAATACTGAATTACAAAGATGCTCCCATTGAAGAGCGTAACGAAATCTCTATGAATCTTTTCCGTGCATGGTATGTACCACTTTATTATTACGGTATTATTCATGGCGACCCCCATTTAGGTAATTACACGATCCGTGATGACCTCTCTATCAATCTACTCGATTTTGGCTGTGTGCGCGTTTTCCCAGCGAAATTTGTTGGCGGGGTTATCGATCTCTACAAAGCGTTAATGAATGATGATAATGATCGTGCGGTACATGCTTATGAAACCTGGGGTTTCGAGAACCTAAGTAAAGAACAAGTAGATACCTTAAATATCTGGGCACGCTTTCTTTATGGTCCGATCATGGAAGATAAGGTGCAGCCTATTGGTGAAGTTACCAATGGTGTCTATGGCCGTGAAACTGCCGAAAAAGTCCACGCAAAGCTGAAAGAATTTGGCGGCGTGAAAGTACCACGCGAATTTGTTTTTATGGATCGCGCCGCGCTCGGTCTCGGCTCTGTATTCTTGCACTTAAAAGCAGAAATAAATTGGTATCGCGTATTTAATGAATTGATCGATGGATTTGATATTAAAAAACTTGATCAAAACCAAAATGAAACGCTGAAAAAATTTGATCTGTTAAAATAATGGCGCACCCGGCAGGATTCGAACCTGCGACACCTGGCTCCGGAAACCAGTGCTCTATCCCCTGAGCTACGGGTGCAAGATTAAAAATTAAAGTGGAAGTTGCGCGCCAGCCGGCAAGCCCATTTCTTCCATCATTTTTTGTGTTTCTTCGGCCATTGTTTGATCGGCTTTTGCTTTGGCATCATTTAAAGCAGCCTTGATCAGGTCTTCTAACACTTCTTTTTCGCTTGGATCAATCAAGCTTGGATCAATCGCTACACTTCGTGTTTCGCCTTTACAACTCATCGTGACCTTGACCATACCGCCACCAGCAGTGCCTTGCACTTCAATCTCACCAAGCTTTTCCTGCATTTCTTGCATCTTGTCTTGCATGACCTTAGCTTGTTGCATCATTTTCGCAATATTCATCGCGTTTCATCCTTCTTAATGATTGATTTTAAATTTGAATTCGGGAATTTTTCAAAAATTTGCTGAACCAAAGGTTCTTGAAGCACCCGATCACGTAATTCTTTTTCGACTTGTGTTTCGAGTTCTGCCAAGGTTGGCTCACCTTGTTTTGTTGACACAGTAACCACCCAACGTTGCCCTGTAATAGCTTTCAACGCTTGCGATAAATCTTGTGTTAAACGTTGTGGCGCATTATCTGTTGGCCGTAATTCAATGAGACCATCTTTTAATGCAACTAAATGGGCGTGCATAAAAATTTGCGATGCCAAAATCATATGTCCGTTTTTCTCGAGCAGTTTTACAACATCAGATAAATTACCAATCAATTGATCGTCATCACTTTCATTTGTTTCCGGCTTTAAAGCCAAAGAAGCTGTAGGCTGAGCGCTCGAAGGGCTAGTTTGACCTTGGTCTAATAAAGTTGGCTGCGCCGCTTGCGCTGTGGCCACACCCGCATTGTTGGAAGCTGGTGCTTTATTGTTATTGGTTGGCGCTTTACTTGGTGTCGAGTCTTTGAGCTTTTCAACAATAGCGGCCGGATCCGGTAAATTCGCAGCATAGTTTAACCGGACTAAAACAATCTCGGCGGCCGCTCTGATATTGGGTGCACGTTTTATATCATCAAGACCCTTTAAGAGAATCTGCCAAGTGCGGTTCAAAGTAGGCATCGACAGTAAATCAGCAAGTTCTTTAATACGACCCTGTTCACCCTCATCCATCAAGCCATTATCTTGGTAATTCGGCACCGCGCGATATTTTGTCAGGAGGTGAGACAACTCCAACATATCTTGAATCACTACCGAAGGATCGGCGCCTTTATCATAAAGGTCGTCCATGACTTTGAGTGACGCTTCAGTCTCGCCTTTCAACACATGCTCTAATAAATCAAGTACAATAGCGCGATCCGCCAAACCCAGCATATTCTTCACATTCTCTGCCGTCACTTTGCCATCCGATAAAGCAATCGCCTGATCCAACAAACTTAAGCCATCACGAACCGAACCATCAGCGGCGCGGGCAATCATTGTCGCTGCCTGATCTTCTAAAGCCGCTTTTTCTCTTTTCGCAATGTCTTGATAGTAACTTGCCAGCGTTGGCGCCTCGATACGGCGTAAATCAAAACGCTGACAACGAGATAGTACTGTAATTGGTACTTTACGAATTTCTGTTGTCGCAAAAATAAATTTCACATGGGCCGGTGGCTCTTCTAATGTTTTCAGCAACGCATTAAACGCTGCCTTGGAAAGCATATGCACCTCGTCAATAATATAAATTTTATAGCGCGCCGATGTCGGCGCATAGCGCACCCCGTCCAATATCTCACGAATATCATCAATCCCGGTACGGCTCGCGGCATCCATTTCCATGACATCGGGATGACGATCCTCTGCAATCGCCTGACAAATTTGACAATCACTGGTATCGCCTGTCGTTGGCTCAGCCTCTCCATCTGGGCCGGTATAATTTAAAGCTTTGGCAATAATACGCGCCGTTGTGGTTTTACCAATCCCGCGAATACCGGTGAGCATAAAAGCATGCGCAATACGTCCCGACTCAATCGCATTCTTGAGAGTCCGTACCAAAGCATCCTGCCCAATGAGATCATCAAAGCTTTGAGGACGGTATTTTCGCGCCAGTACCTGATAGCCCGTATCAGTTTTTTCCTGTGTTTCAGACATATCTAAGTGTTAGCGAGATTCCAGTCGCAATGCAACGAAATGGCGCGGGTTTTCAAGGATATTTAAGAAAATAAAGTGGAAGACCGGACAGCGACCCGAAAAAATTCACCTGCGGCTGCTTCCTCTCGGTCCTGACCGGGTCCAGCGAGATTTCGCCCGCGCCGATCTTCCGAGTAAGTTTTTATTAAATTCCAGTATTTTTTACAAGGTATAATGTGTATTTATCGTGTCCGCCAATCAAGGCCGCGATGTCCATCGTGACGGGCTTTAATCCATGAGGAGATAAGCCCCATAAGCGGAAGGAGAAAAATACAGGCGATAAGATAAGCCATTTAAAGCTCCTTTCATTATCACCCTCTATGTTCGAGTCCCTGTTCGAATTTTTATTTATCTGTTATGCAAATATTGCATAACTATGAAGGAAAATCAAGGTTTTTGTAGCGCTATCGCGCGTTACTTATGAATCTTTTTACTGAGCAAAAACTACGATTATAGGCCAAAATCACTTCTTCTCATATTTTTTATAATTATTTCAATAGCTTACATAGTATTAATTTTCCG
>JBCDCD010000092.1:0-5840 GCA_039182445.1 Pseudomonadota bacterium
AAAAGAAGTTTGTATAAAGTTTTATCGTTATGAATATCCATTTACTTGTTTTCGAGCAAATCCACCCCAAAGCAGCGTTGGTAATATTCCGCAATGGTCGGCCATTCCATTTCATCGCATTTATTCATGAAGGCGTAGCGGAAGGCGAGGTCACGATCGCCGAAAATCTCATAATTTTCCGCCCAGCTGAGCACCGTCCGTGGGCTCATAAGAGTCGAAAGATCGCCATTAATAAAGCCTTGGCGGGTAAGTGATGCCATGCGCACCATGAGATCAATGGTTTCACGGCCTTCTTTGTTGTCCATGTCGGGCATTTTGGCGGCAACGATATCCATCTCTTTATCATGTTCGAGATAGTTGAGCTGCGCGACGATGTTCCATCGGTCCATCTGCGCTTGGTTGACTTGTTGCGTGCCGTGATACAGACCTGTTGTATCGCCGAGGCCGACGGTGTTGGCGGTGGCGAATAAACGAAAAGCCGGGTGCGGGCGGATAACAACATTCTGATCAAGCAATGTAAGCTTTCCTTCGGCTTCGAGCACGCGTTGGATCACAAACATCACATCGGGGCGACCCGCATCATATTCATCAAAAACCAGCGCGACCGGGTTTTGAATGGCCCAAGGCAGTAAGCCTTCCTGATAACGGGTGATTTGTTTGCCTTCTTGGAGCACGATCATGTCTTTACCGAGCAGATCAATACGGCTGACATGACTGTCCATGTTAATCCGCACACACGGCCAGTTCAGGCGCGCGGCAACTTGTTCAATATGGGTGGACTTACCCGTCCCATGGTAGCCTTGCACCATCACACGGCGGTTGTGACAAAAGCCCGCGAGGATCGCCATCGTGGTTTCGGGGTCAAATTGATAGGTTTTATCGATTGGCGGTACATTTGAGTTTTCATCTTTGAAGCCTGGTACTTGCCAATCAACATCAATGCCGAATGTTTCGCGCACATCATATTTTGTGTCGGGAATGGTTGTGTATTTGCCGTCTTTGTTGACCACTTTGGTCATGTCAAAGGAGGCAGAGGACATTTCTTGTTCTTGGGCGGAGAGTTCGGACATTGTTAAATTTTCTCTAACTGGTCAAATTTCTGAAAGGCTAGCTTTAACACCGTATAGGCCATATTGACCTGTTTCAAGGCTTCTTCGGCTTTCGGGTCGTTTTGGTTCACATCAGGGTGATATTTCTTCGCGAGCTCTTTATAGCGCGCCTTGATATCCTCGAGCGTCAGGGGTGGTTCGAGACCAAAGATAGAGAGTGCTTCGAATTCAGCCGATTGGTGATCAACCTTGTTGCGGTTTTCTTCGTATTCCTGCCACGCGCGGCTGGAGCGGTCATCCGGGTTGTCGTCTTTGCCGTAAAACTCCCATGCTTTTTGGCGGAGGTTTTCTTCTGCCATGCCCGGCATGTCATAGCGCCAAGTGGGGCGATCGCCGAACATGCTTTTGAGGATATGGTCTTCAACTTCTTTGGCATTCATGCCTTCGAAGAAGTTCCAGGCGCGGTTATATTCGGTGACATGCATTTGACAGAACCAGTAATGATCGGTCAAAGAGCGGTCTTTTGGCGCGCGAAACGTGCCTTCATGCGGGCAGCCCAGCATATCGCAGCGTTTTACTTGCTTATGCGATTGAGCCAGATCGTCATATTCCGGCGAGTTCTGTTTTAAATTAATCTTCGGCATACTCTATTTTTAATTTCCCGCCCAAACGATTGGGCGAGGCCGCCGTCGCGGCCTTTTTTTTATTACAATCCCCATTATATGACGTATAAGGGTGTTTAAACAAGCATTTCAGAGAGGTTAAGGCCTGTTTCATGAGCATTGAAGTCACCATTAAAGAACGATTGGAAGCGGCGTTAGATCCCAATAAATTGGTGGTGACGAATCAAAGTCATCTTCATGCCGGTCATGCGGGGGATGACGGATCAGGGGAGAGTCATTTTAAAATCGAAATTTCGTCAAAAAAATTTGACGGCGTTTCGCGTATTGAACGCGAACGTATGATCCATAAGGCTTTGGGAGATGTTATGGAGCGCATTCATGCGCTATCCGTCAGAGTTATCCCGTAAATTTACCCCCTTGCGGCATACATAAATATATCTTATAGTTGTTTTATTGTTATTTTATTCATTAACTTATAATTAATTAAGTTTTTATGACATAAGAGGAACGGCGATATGAGTAACGAAGAAATAGCGACAAAAAAGGAGCTTAAAAGCTCTTTGGTGTTAAAAAACATCACGGTTCTTCGTAAACGTACTTCTATTCGTCTTGAGCCCGAAATGTGGAAGGCGTTGAAACAAATCTCTATCCGTGAGCGATGTACAATCCATGATCTCTGTTCGCTTATTAGTTTGCGTAAGAGTGACAAGACATCGTTAACAGCCGCGATACGGGTTTTTTTGATGCTGTATTTCCGGGCGGCCGCAACGGAAGCCGGGCATGCCAAAGCCGGCCATGGTGATTTTGAAAATATGAAACGTCGCGCCGGTATGTCATCTGATTGGTCGGCATTAAAATACAAGCAAGCCAATGGGCATGATGAAGATGTCATGAGTCAGCGATTGGCCGCGCAATTATCCAATGCGGGTAATCTTAAAATTCAAGGAGAGGTCGCGGAGAAGGTTATCGAGCCTGCTTAGTTCGCTGTTTTACGGCCAAAAGCCAAGAATTTCTTGCGACGGCTTTGAATGAGTTTGTCACCATCCCATGGCGTGAGTTGGGTGAGGGCGGTGTTAATCTGTTTTGCTACATTCGCAATCGTTGTATTTTTACGACGATGGGCGCCACCAACAGGCTCACGAATGATGCCGTCAATGAGTTTGAGCTCATAAATATCTTGTGCTGTCAGTTTCAGCGCTGCCGCAGCGTCTGCTGCAAAATCAGCACTGCGCCATAGAATAGAAGCGCATCCTTCTGGTGAAATAACGGAATAGATGGAGTGCTCCAGCATGAAGATTTTATCAGCAGCCGCAATCGCGATCGCACCACCGGAACCACCTTCACCGATCACCACAGAAATAATCGGTACACGCACATTCAGGCATGTTTCAATCGACTTGGCGATGGCTTCGGCTTGGCCGCGTTCTTCAGCGCCCATACCAGGATAGGCACCAGCGGTGTCGACCAATGTAATAATTGGGATTTGGAAATGTTCGGCCATCTTCATGAGACGCTGCGCTTTACGGTATCCTTCCGGACGTGCCATACCAAAATTATGTTTCAAACGACTCTCGGTATCATTGCCGCGTTCTTGCCCCATAATAATAACGGACTGACCATTGAAGCGTCCGATCCCGCCAAGCAGCGCATCATCATCGGCAAAGTTACGATCGCCAGCGAGCGGCGTATAATCATCAATCATGCCGTCGATGTAATCGGTGTAGTGCGGGCGGTTTTGATGACGGGCAACTTGTACTTTTTGCACAGGGGTTAGTTTTTCATAGGTTTGATTAAGAAGCTTATCGACCTTTTTTTCCATGCGTGAGATTTCCGCAGCAATATCGACATCGGTGTCGCTTTCCACATTGCGCAATTCGGCAATCTTGCTTTCAAGCTCTAGAGCATCTCTCTCAAAATCTAATTGTGACATAATATGTTAATGACCTTTGTTAAACTGATCTCTTAAATAGCAAATCGGGCCGCCGGTGACAAGAAACCGTGCGACCCGATTGTATTATTTTTGAGGCTTAATTAGCCTTTTTTACCCATTGGGTGTTTTTCTTCAACTGTATCTTTGAGGTCTTCACCTACGATGTGTGTGTAGATCTGTGTTGTTGCAATGTCGGCATGGCCAAGCATTTTTTGAACAGAACGAAGATCCGCACCACGTTGGAGTAGGTGTGTCGCAAAAGCGTGACGAAGGATGTGTGGACTCACACGATCTTCATCAACTTTGGCATCACGTGCCAAGTCTTTCAACAATTGTGCAAAACGCTGACGGGTCAAGTGACCGCTTTCAGAAGTTTTTGACGGGAAGAAAGATGCTTCTTGCGCTGCACGGTTTTCATTACCAATGAATGACTCACGTACTTCAAGATAAGCGTTAATCGCATTTTGTGCTGGCTCAGAAAGAGGGATCATGCGCTCACGGCCACCTTTACCTTCAACGGTTAAGAATTCTGTGTTCTCACCAATTGCGGCCATTTGCAAACCAACAAGCTCAGACACACGAAGGCCTGTTGCGTAAAGCATTTCAAGAAGACATACGAGACGAACACTGTCTGCACCGCCGCCTTCACCAGCTGTTTTAATCAACTGTGATACTTCCGCTTCGCTCAATGTTTTTGGCAATGTACGGCCTTGTTTCGGGCTGTCGATTGTTGTTGTTGGATCATCACTACGCTTGTTTTCAGAAACAAGGTAACGGTAGAACTGACGCATCGCAGAAAGACGACGGGCAACTGTGCGTACCGCGATCTGAGATTTGTTCTGACCCTTTGTGTGAATTTTATTTGTTAGATACTCAATGTATGCCTTCAAGTCCTCTGTTGATGCTTTATCAAGATCTGTGTTGCGTTCGCTACGCAGATACTGAGTGACATCAGCAAGGTCACGCCAGTAAGCCTGACGTGTGTTCAATGCGGCACCGCGTTCTGCAGTGAGCATATCGAGGAATGCATCAACGGTTGGATGCAAATCCGGTTTTGGCATTTTTGGACGACCTGGACGAGCCATTCTATTTCTCCTTGTTTTCTTTCTTCATTTATTCGTGCGCATCAAATTAACTGTCATATCAACACCAATCTGATGGGCTTGTTCAATTAACCCCACGTGACGCAAATCCTTTATCATCGATTCGGAACGTACGCCGATGTTTTTATTGTTATTCAAAACGATAAGCAAGCTAATACCTGAATATTGGTTCTGTGTGGCATTTCCCAACCAGTTTGTCCAATCATCGGAAACCGTTGTATAGCTTCCATCAGGTGTCTTAATTACCTGTTTTTCATAAACTTTGGCTGGATTATTGGAAAATTCTGAGCGTTTGTCAAGCCAAGAATTCAAAATATTAACTTCTTTCGTAAATTCAGTACGAAATTCACCTAAAGCGCGCTGTTTTTCTTGTTCTGTAAACTCAGCTATGTTGAGCTTCGGACGTATTTGCTTAAGTAATTGTAAATAAAAGATATTTTGAGGGTTTTTGAGGGCGTTTTCAGTCAGTTTTTCGATGATTTTTGGGCTGATTTCAGCGTTATTTTCGATCAAATTGGCAATGTGTAAAATTATTTCATTTTGTTGGGAATTTTGTATGTCATAAGCCGAATTTTCATCATTTTTGATAAAAGGGAGAATCGATTGGTGTTTTGCCAGTGTATTAAGCTTTGTTTTCTGCGTTGGCGGGAAATTCTCGTCTTCAAGAAAAACTTTCAATAAATAAGGTGGTGTATCTTGTTTTAGATCAAAATTTTCGTATGTCAGGCGGTTTTTTTCGAGCAACATCATTACTTCCAAGAAAGTGAATGTTTTTAGTGTCTCGAGGTCATTCGCGTCAAAAGTGAATTTCGGGTCGGTGTAGATACCTTTTAAGACCGTGCTTTTCGGGAATTGCGTACTGATGATAGCGATGTCTTCTAATTCCTTGCCGCAGATTAAATCAATGCGTTTAAAGAAGAGCGCGTTAAAACGATCGCCGAATGCTTTATAATCCAAACAAGCGGCAGCCAATCCTTTTTTATGGAGCGCTAGTAAGATACCGATTTCGGCAAGGCGGTCATTTTGTCCGGGGTCATCGCCTTTGTTGTAGAGTTCAAATGCATCATCCCAGAGCCCCATTTGCATCAGTTTTAATAAACGTAATGTGTAAAGATCCTGACCGGTTTTGATAGAT
>JBCDCD010000093.1:0-5732 GCA_039182445.1 Pseudomonadota bacterium
ACGTCATCGCAGCCGTCAGAGGTCGCCAAACGGTTGCCACTTTCCGCCAATGCTGAAGGGCCGGAGCGCACCCCCCTGCTTGAGCCCATATTTTTCACCCTGTAACGTTTTTTTTGCTGTTCGTCCAAAATATCCCAATTTCTACCGCAAGTCATATTGTAGCAATAATATACTGACGCTTGATTTTCCTGCGGGTGTTGTAAATAAGCTTTTTTCTTGGAGCCACTGCATGACCATCGCGGTTGAGGAAAGGGCAAGGCTTAAACCCAATAAAATAGCGACTTGTATGCTGTTTCCCCATAAATACGCAATCGTGCTGATGATCGTGGCCGAGACAACAACCTGCGCACTCCCGAGACCAAAAACAAAATTACGCATTTGCCAAAGCCTTGAGGGGGTAAGCTCGAGCCCGATGACAAAGAGTAGGAAGATAATGCTCAGCTCTGCCAGAATTTTGACGTGTTCGGCTTCTTGAAGGCTGAACGGGTTCAAAAAAGGAAATATATCAACAAGCGCGCCGAGGCCATAGGGGCCAACGGCAATACCGGCCAGCAAGTACCCTAAAGCGGTCGGGATTTTGAAATAGCGCATCACCGGGACGATCAAACTCCCGAGCGCAAAAAAGAGACCAGCTTGAAGGAAAATATCGGGCAGAAGCGATTCTTTCATACCCAAAATTGTAGCTTATTACGGATAAAATGATACTGGAATTTGTTAGATACCGATTACGGGATAAGTTTTTATCAGATCTTTAGAAACTGTAATTAATGAAAGCGCCTGTCGTGAATTGATTTGGTGATCCTCTTTCATCGACTAAAGACGAATCGGCTGATTCTTCGCCCAGTCTATTATAGCTTGCGAGGAAAACAGCGGAGATATTTTCTGTTAAAGGCATAATCATGGTCCCACCAAAATTATATGATAAAAGTCCGCCATCCGCATCGTACGCGGAGAGACCCGAAGCGATAGCTTGCGCTGCATTCACATTAAAGTAAGATTCATGATAATTTTCGCCAGCAAAAACAATTTCGGGGCCAAGACTATAGAAAAATGGTCTATCGCTTATCATTCCGCGTCCTGAATATGACAGGCCTGTTTGTCCGATCAGGCCATCATGACCGCCAACACCCTGTCTTATTTCTAGCTTAGCGGAGAAAGGACGGAATTTATATTCAACAAAACCGCCCAACTCGACGGTGCCATCGACATCGCCAAGACCAACCAAATCATTATTACCGCTTGTTATTTGAAAAGGGCCCTCTCCATCTTCATCCCGCCCAAAATCATATCGAAGAATGGGTCCAATCCGCCAGTTCTCATTTTTTAGGGCATTATAACCAACGCCTTCTTGGGTAGAGGCGAAAAATTTATCCTCATATTTGATTTGTATATTGGGCACTATAGAGATTTGGTATTCATCGTCACCAAAGTAAGAAGGCGCGAATAAAGCGCCTGTCCCAACAGTGAAATTCCATCCTTCTTCCGGCTGTGTTGCTGCCTTTGTAGAGAGGGGTATTAAAAAACATACAATGAATAAAAAAATTGGTTTCAAGATCATCTCCATTAAATTTTCTAAATTTTAATGGATAGACTAAAAATCACCTATAAATTTATTTGCACAAAACGACAATATTTTTTGTAACTTTTTAATAGGTGTTTCGAACAAAACTACCATTTTACAGTGTTTATATTGGTTAAAAACGAATAGACAGCTTGAGTGACGGTGTTGCCGTAAAGGCATCGTAATCATTAGCGTTCAGTGTTGAATTATTATGAGTGAAAGCAATATCACCTTTAAATGAGATACCGTCTCTTAGTTTCCAATCAAAACCGCTGCTAACGCTGATCGAATTATCTTCTCTTTCTTGTGTGGTAAAGCTTTCGAAGTAATCAAAATAATTTTTGTAACTGCCTCTTACACCAAAGCGTAAATTCAATCCTTGTTGAACGCGGTAATATAAATTGCTGCCAATATCGCCTTGGTAATAACTAAATTCGGACGGATTTGTGTATCTGATCTGTCCTTTAATGTAGGGTGCAAATAGCCAGTTATTGGCAATTCTATATGGCCGTACAAAGGATGTAATTCCACGATGAAAAGAAATAATTTCATCACTGATAAAATCCTCATAAACAATGCCAGAGGTATAACCGAGTGTCATAATTAGATTTTTATGCGTATAGCTAATGCCAAAATTACTTTGTAACGTACTGTAATTCAGCGTTTCATTTTCGGCATATTCTGTGACATCGGCACTGAAATTCGCGAACGCATCAAAGCGATTGGCAATCACTGTTTTGAATTCCAGCCCCGTTTTAAGCGTACCGATCAAATCATCATCTTTACCGCCATTTAAGAAAGCATTATCTGTATAGGTCAAAGAAGGGGAGATGTAAGCCTTATAGAGCTTAGGTTTCACGAGTATAATGAGTTCTTCATCACCGCCATAAATTTCTTCCGCTTCTAGTAGATCTTCGGCAGTGATCACCCCATCTTCAATACGCTGTTCAATATTATTTTCAAAGTTCTGCGCGTAAGTGTAATTACCGGCAAAGAAGGCTAAGATAATTCCAGTAAACAAGGCGGTGAAATAACGCATTATTGGACATCTCCAGGGTCATCAAAGCTTGTTATTTCATTCACTTCGAAAACTTCACCTGTGATAGAATCAAACTCAATCGCTTGCCATGTGTTACCCGCTTGATCGGTTGCAGGTGTGGTTGTAAAAACTGTTGTTCCGCCGTCAACAAAACCGCCTGTATCGGTATCGCCCTCGCGTGGCACGTAAGTGCCGCCGACAATAAGACGTAATTCGGCATCGGCCTCATTGGATAGATTTGTGCTATCCGGGTTTTGATCGGCAAAATTATGAACGGAGGCACGATATAAATTCTCGCCATTCGGATTTTCGTTACGCTCTCTGATTTCAATCACTTCACTGCAGGTGGTTGAAATACAGTCATCAATGAGCGCGGCATTCGGAGCGCTATCGAGTGATCCTAAATCACGGTAAAACACATGAAAACGGCTGTCACTTCCATCAGGGCCGGTCAGGTGAATGTCCAAATCACGTGCGCCAGCACCCCATTGTAGGAAAAGAAAGATCGAGGATAAATCATCAATAAAAGAGAAATTGCCAACCAAATCATTTACTGATTCCGTGTCTGCAACAACATCAGCAAAGATATCATCATTAATATTCTGTACTATTTGTATAAGATCAAAAATATTATCATTGCCCGATGCTGGCGCAATATTATTGAGACGCGATGGATTGTTATTCGGCTGCACATTCATATTGCTTGTACGCAAAAATCCGAAAAACTTTTGCCGCGATTGCGCAGAAATTATTTTCTTTAGTTTGTCGTGCGTTTCAGGTGATAAGAGGTTTTTTGATGTTTTTAAAAAATGAGCGACATCAAAATCATAAATATCGGTTTCGTTCTTTTCGCTATCAAAAACATAAACTTGTCCGACTTTGGCCTGATCCTCTTCTTGATTGCTCATGATATCACCATCCAACAACGCGACGGAGAAGAGAGGGGTAGATTGCGTAATATAAAGAATAGAATTTTCGCTCGCTTTGTATTCAACGCCACCAAATGAGAATCTATCGCCTGCTTCCAAAGTGACGATCACACCTGTTTGCTGAGTGGTTTCATTGAGCGCGGCAGCATTCACAGCCTGCGCGTTATCTGTGCGCAAAAAGGATGCCGCCTGCGCATAGACCGGGCAGCACACAATAATCACAGCAAGGACGATCAATTGATACATCTGAATACCTACGTATGGTTGCAAGACACACATAGGGAAAACACGCGTAAACGTCAAAGAGTAATAATAATTATCGAAAATATTTTGCTTGTGTTTTTGCTCAATCGTTCTACAACTATGGGTATGAAACCAATTGCAGTCACAATGGGCGAACCCGCCGGCATTGGCGGTGAAGTTACGATTGAAGCTTGGCACCGCCGCTTTGATGAGGGTCTGTCGCCGTTCTTTTTAATCGATGATCCGGCGTGCCTGCAAAAAATTGACCCAAGTCTAAAAATTCAAGAAATTTCTGCGCCGGAAGAAGCGCTGGCTGTTTTTGAAGACGCCTTGCCTGTTTTGCCGCTTAAACTTGAGGCGACAGCCGTTGCTGGGGAACTCAATCCAAAGAACGGCAAAGCGGTTTTGCAATCGATCGAGATGGCTGTCCAATTTGCCCTGGAAGAAAAAGTGTTGGCGATCGTCACGAACCCGATTCACAAAGAAGCGCTTTACAGTATTGGTTTTAATTTCCCGGGTCATACGGAATTTCTTGGAAGCTTATGCAATGCTGATGATGCGCCTTTCATGATGCTAATGTGTGATCAATTGAAAGTCGTACCGCTCACCATTCACATCCCGTTAAAAGATGTGGCGTCTTCTATTTCAACCGACGCCATTGTAGAAACGGCAATGCGTATCCATGCTTCAATGCAACAAGACTTTGCTTTTCATTCGCCGCGCCTTGCGATCGCTGGCTTGAACCCGCATGCGGGAGAGGGCGGCTCTATTGGTACGGAAGACCAAGAGATTATTGTTCCGGCCGTTGATGTTTTAAAAGCCAAAGGCATTAATGTCATTGGTCCGCTTTCTGCCGATACCATGTTTCATGCTGAGGCGCGGGCAAATTATGATGTGGCGCTTTGCATGTATCATGATCAGGCCTTGATCCCGATCAAAACTTTGGATTTTCATCGCGGTGTGAATATTACGCTGGGTTTACCGATCGTCAGAACCTCACCAGATCATGGCACGGCCTTGAATATTGCGGGTCGTGATATGGCGAATGCGTCGAGCATGATTGAGTCGATCAAGCTAGCCACGAAGATCGCACGCAATCGCGGGTTATTTGCTGAAGAAAGTCACCGCAAAGTAGCCGGCGGTCGCGGATAAACCTGTTAGGCCCATCCCCCATACCATATCGATAATCGCGGTTTTTACCGGCCAGTCACGCAAGGTCGCGAGGTTTGTCATTTCATAGGTGCCGTAAGCCATGAGGCCGAACAACCCGCCATACAATGCGGCGGTCACCCACTGACCTTTGTCGAGGGCTGGCATCACGGCAAAAAACACAATGCCGACGCAATAGAAAATATAAAAGCCAGCAGCGATTAGTAAGTTTGGTTTTTCGGCCAATAAATGCCCCAACGAAGTTTGAAACATGTTGGTCGCGATATAAGCGAGCCACACAAAATCAATCGCAAGAAAAACAACAGCAGTGACAATATAGGCAATCAAAAAATTCATCGTAATAATCCTTTAGGCGTGAGCGAGTTCAACTTGTTGGACATTGGTATAGCCGCTGGCGAACCCAGCTGAGCAGCCCGCGAGATAAAAGCGCCAGAGGCGGATAAATTGATCATCAAAACCAAGTGCTTTGATTTTATCAATCACCGCATCAAAGTTTTTCAGCCATTCATCAAGAGTGCGAGCGTAATCCTGACCAAATTCATAAATGTTTGAAGTGACTAAACCGGCCTTTTGCGCGGCGTGGTCGAATTTTTCCGGGCTCGGCAACAAACCTCCCGGAAAAATATAGCTACGGAGGAAGTCCGTCTCTTTTTTATAAGAATCAAATTCCTCATTCATCACGGTAATGGTTTGCACAACCGCTTTGCCGCGTTGAGCCAACAATGATTTCATCTTTTCGAAATAGGTCGTCCAATATTTCTCGCCCACCGCTTCGAACATCTCAATCGAG
>JBCDCD010000094.1:0-5677 GCA_039182445.1 Pseudomonadota bacterium
ACGCGAACATACGGTAAAAGCGCCATGTAACGGGCACGTTTAATCGCAGTTGAAAGTTCACGTTGTTTTTTGTGGCTGACATTGGTGATGCGGCTCGGAACAATCTTACCGCGCTCAGAAATGTAGCGCCCTAAAGTTTTTGTATCTTTCCAATCAATCGCCGGGGCGTTTGGACCCGAAAACGGACATGTCTTCTTGCGACGGAAGAATGGCTTACTTGCTGTTGGTATATCTGCGGCACCCATTATGCGGCCTCCTTCTTATCTCTATCATCAGTATCTTTGGCGCCTTTATCCATCATGATGGAAGGGCCGTCTGATAATTCTTTTTGACGGATCGACATGAAACGCAAAATATCTTCGTTCAAACGCATTGTACGCTCAATCTCATGAATTGCTTCAGCCGGCGTGTCTGATTCAATCAGCACATAGTGGCCGCGGCGGTTTTTGTTAATACGGTACGCTAAAGTCTTTAGTCCCCAATTTTCAACTTTGTGGACTTTGCCCTTGGCATCTTCGATGATTTTTTTATATCCGTCGGTCAGGTCTTTGACTTGAGCGTCACTTAGATCCTGCCGCGCGATAAACACGGTTTCATAAAAAGGCATTTTCGTTTCCTCTCGGTTTAAAGAGCCCCTGTTATGTGCCTTAAAACAGGAGCGAGGTTAGTGTTGACGGTGTTTTAAGGATTTAGCGGCTGAAAAGCAAGTCTTTTCTTATTTTTAGTGGGCCTCAGGCGCGGCTTTTTTACTACGCTCAGGCGGGCAAGCCCGCTACGCTGCAAAGAGCAGCCAGATGCGGCCGTAGCGACTTTAGGAGCCTGAGGCTAAAAAAACACTCTCTGAAGAGCAGAGAGTGTTTTCAAGTCAGTTTAGTAAAGGAGCGTTACGAATGAAAAAACTGAATTATTTCAATTAATTATAGCGTCCGCTATTTTTAATGGCGTCATTGGCTGCTGCGAGCGATACCATACGCGCATTATTGTTGCCGTGTTTCGCAATGTAATTCGCCATAAACATCGACCATGGCGTTTTACACTGACGCGAACTGGCGCGAGTCGAAGCTTTGCGCAGCAAAGTGCACAAATCATCATAAGTTAAATCGGGGTTATCGAGTGCCTTTTTAAAGGATTCCAGCGCTTGTGAACTGGCAAAATCGGCATAATCCGAATTGACATGGCTTTCACACATCATGGTGTACGCTTCACCGGTTGTTTCCAGCACTTTGCGTACCACCGCTTTACTTGCTTTTCTTTTACTTACCGAGCCCATTGAATTACCTCCTTATTATTTTGGTTATGGTAATGGAACGAGCCCTCTATCCCTTCGCTATGTATTTGTACTAATTCAGTACTTTTCAAAGTCTCCCTGTTTGAGCGACGATGAATACTTCAAAAGCATCGTAAAGATTTTGAGGCCTTTAATCGAAAATTTTAAGTATGTCTTACCTTGCCACGAAATCGGCGAAAATTCCAGTTTTTTTAACGATTCATTAACAATTGGGCCTAAATAGCAATAATATTACAAAAATTTGGGACGGACTCGGATCGCTTATTGACCGTGCTTTCGAATCCTATAGGTATAAATGATCTTATCAATAAAAGAGGTTTATCAATGCGCGCGTTTATTTTTCCTGGTCAGGGATCGCAATTTATCGGTATGGGCAAAGATTTGGCGGAGAGTTTTGGTGATGCCAAAGAAACATTCCAAGAAGTCGATGAGGCATTGGGACAAGATCTCTCCAAGCTGATGTTTGAGGGCGATGAAGCCGATCTAAACATGACCGAAAATACCCAACCGGCGTTGATGGCGGTCTCGATGGCGGTGGTGAATGTCTTGCGCAAACAAGGCGGTATTAAAATGGATGAGGCCTGTGCGTTTATGGCGGGGCATTCTTTGGGTGAGTATTCTGCATTGACCGCAGCGGGGTCTTTGGAGATTGCGGATACAGCAAAACTTTTGAAAACGCGCGGCAAGGCGATGCAAAAAGCGGTGCCAGTGGGTGTCGGCGCAATGGCCGCGATCCTCGGGATGGATTTACCCGATGTACAAGAGATCGCGCAAAAATCAATGGCACAAGCCAACAATGATAATGCCCAAGATATGGTGGTGCAGGCGGCGAATGATAACTCCGTCGGACAGGTTGTTGTGTCGGGTCATAAAGGGGCGGTCGAGATTGCTGTCGATATGGCGACCGAGGCAGGAGCAAAGAAAGCGGTGATTTTACCGGTGAGCGCGCCATTCCATTGTTCTTTAATGGCGCCGGCAGCGCAGGAAATGTCTTATGCACTGGCCGATACCAATATCCGCCCGCCATTCGTACCCGTTGTGGCGAATGTGACCGCGGAAGGAACAAATGATCCGTCCGATATTCGTCGTTTGCTGGTTGATCAAATTACCGGCATGGTGCGCTGGCGTGAATCCGTTCTTTGGATGAAAGGTGAGGGCGTGACCGAAATGATCGAACTCGGTGCGGGTAAAGTCCTCGGTGGCTTGGTAAAACGGATTGATCGTGAGATCGCAACATCGTCCGTCGGCACGGCGGAGCAGGTAGAAGAATTGATCGGGAAGCTTAGCTAAATCAATTGCAAATTATGTAAAAATATGATAATCGTTCTGCTTTAAAACTTTAAGAGCAGAGAATGGCTTTAGATCAATATTTTAATAGAGATGAAATCGTAGCAGCGTATGAGGGGAGACCTTTATATTCGGAGCGTGCGATATCCGCTCTTTTTTGTAGTGACCGTTTTCCAGGCGGAGTGTTACGCGAAGGTGATGCTGTTGCCGATATCGGGTGCGGTAATGGCCGTTTTTTGACATCGCTTTTGCAATCAGAGACTTATCGCTACGCTGATATAAGCTTCGAAAAAGTATATGCGGTCGATCCCGCAGATAAAATGTTGGAATCGTTAAGCACACATTTTGCTGGCACCAATAACCTTGAAGCACGACTGGGGAAATTCCAAGAACTGCCACTTGATGATAAGAGTGTTGATGCAATCGTCTGTGCTGCATCACTTCATTGGGGAACTAAAACAGAAGAAGAAGCAAAAGAAACTCGCGCGGAATTTATGCGCGTTTTGAGACCAGATGGTCGCCTCATTCTGATAAGTGATAATCTCTCGCAAAAACCGGGATTAACGCGCCAGCTTCACGATTTACAGCATTTTTACGAGCAGTCTTTTATGAATCAACATGGTATGGGAGAGCGTGCTTGGTCCTTTTTTCCGAAGGATGGTTTTATGTTGCCTCTATATTACAAGTATTTAGCAAGCTTGAACGATATACGTGCAGAGTTTACCTCACAGGCATTCATTCATGCTATGCCAGATGATGAGCGTAAAGATTTTGATGCAGAGCTTGAAGAGATATTGGGCTCAGCAACAATAATGGGTGACGGTTCTGTTGAATTAGAGCGTGGATGCGCGATCGTTGGCGGTACATTTAAGCCAATTGCGGCGACAATATAATAATTCTTTCTTTTCATCTTTGATCCTTTTGCTTAGTTTATGAACTAAGATTTTTATATAAGGAGACAAAAATGTTCGATTTATCAGGAAAAACAGCGTTGGTAACCGGGGCGACCGGCGGCATTGGCGGGGAGATTGCCAAAGCGTTGGTCGCGCAAGGCGCGAAGGTCGCGGTATCAGGGCGTAATGAAGAAAAATTAAATGCGATTGCCGCGGAAGTGGGTAATGATGCGGTGGCGATTATTGCCGATCTTTCGACGGCCGAAGGGATTGATGCCTTGATCAAAGAAGCGGATGAGAAACTCGGGCAGATTGATATCCTTGTGAACAATGCAGGCCTAACACGCGATAATTTATCAATGCGCATGAAAGAAGAAGAATGGCGTGAAGTGCTCGATGTGAATTTGACCGCGCCGTTTATGCTCGCCAAAGCCTGTCAGCGCGGGATGATGAAACGCCGTCATGGTCGTATCATTAATATCTCGTCTGTTGTTGGGACAACCGGTAATCCGGGGCAGTGTAACTATGTGGCCTCCAAAGCGGGGATGAGCGGATGGACCAAAGCCATGGGGCAGGAAGTCGCCAGCCGCGGCATTACCGTGAATTGCGTCGCGCCGGGTTTTATAGCGACAGCGATGACCGATGCGCTGACCGATGATCAAAAAGAAAAGATCAATGCGACAATACCGGCGGGCCGTATGGGCAATCCTGATGAGATTGCGTCGGCGGTGGTATATCTTGCCAGTGACGAAGCAGCGTACATTACAGGCTCCACTGTTCATGTGAACGGTGGAATGGCCATGGTGTAACTTTTTATACGCAATGCCTTCGCATTGCTGTTTGCCTCCAAAGCGTAAACGCTTTTCGGCCTCATCTGGCAGACTATGATTAACGAGGCCGTAGCGAGTTTACGAGCCTGAGGCAAAATAGAAATGAAAAAACATAGTTATCAGATTTTTGGGTATGCGGGTGTAATACCTTTCATTGTTTTTGCGGTTGGCACATACCATCATCAAGATAGTCTGATGTTTAAAAATCTGTATTTGATGATGCAGCTTTTTTATGCTGGTTTGATTATTGCTTTCTTATCGGCAAGCTATTGGCATGAATCTCTTTTTAATGAAAAACCATTGATCCAGTTTATATGTATGACGCCAGTCATATTGTTGCTGCCCATTTTCTTTTGGGGGATGACGCATTCTCCCCCGCAGGCATTGCTGGCTTGTATCGCTCTGTTTTGGGGGCTTTTCGCCATGGATAGGTTGTATGGACTGAACCATGGCTGGCCCAAGGGTTACATGCTTTTTCGGTTTAATCTAACGGCCTTAGTAACGCTTTGTTTGTTTGCAACCTATTGGATTGGCGCATGAATAAATATGATTTGATTATTTTTGATTGTGACGGGACGTTGATGGATACCGAGGCGTTATATAATACGGTAACGTCTGAAGTTCTCACCGAATATGGTTTGGAGGGCTACACGCCCGAAAAATGTCTCAATGACTTTAATGGTCGGTCATGGCAAAAAATCAAAGAAATTATAGATGAAGAAAATAATATTGATTTGCCACAATCTGTTATTCAAAATTATATAGACCGATCAAATGAGAGGATTGAAAATGATCTCGATTTGGTTACTGGCGTTTATGATTTTCTCGTTTGGGCAAATGATAATTTTAAAATCTGTATTGGTTCGAATGGTGAGCGGGGAAATGTAACAAAGTCGGTTACGCTCACGGGTATCGATAGCTTTTTTCAAGAAGAAAACACATTCACCAAGATTCAAGTCGCGAATGCGAAGCCGGCGCCGGACTTGTTTTTGTTCGCGGCGGAAAAAATGAGATGTGATCCGGCCAAATGCCTCGTCCTAGAAGATAGTGTCTCGGGCGCAAAAGCAGGCGTTGCCGCGGGGATGGATGTGTTTGGCTTTACCGGGGTGGCGCATGACAAAAAAGCGGCGGATTCGGCGCTCAAAGAGGTCGGAACTTTACAGAATTTTGACGATTTTATCCACATTCGGCAGGTGTTAGAGGCTTGAAATCATTAGAGAATGGCCTCTTGTTCATGATATAAACACAAAATCGCTTGCAAAGAGCGGATGGATTGGTAAAGTCCGCGCAACTTAAACAAAGTTTTTAACAAAGTATTATTTAAACAAAAGGTAAGGGAAATATTCCATGAGTGATATTGCAGATCGCGTAAAGAAAAT
>JBCDCD010000095.1:0-5621 GCA_039182445.1 Pseudomonadota bacterium
GTAGTTTTTACGATGACGCTGAGGACGTTGCTCGGGTTGTGTCAATCGGTGTAATGGTACTCATTGTTGGATCACTGGTTTTCGGTTCTATGCCGTTCATATCCACGTTGTTGGGTGCACTCGTGCTCAATCTCATTCAAGTATCGTTTTCTTTTCAGTTAATCAGCGATACTGCAGATCTAGACTCTTCAGTCTTCGTGATGATGGCTGTAATGACAGTTGGTGCTCTATGTCTCACTCTGGTAATTTTGTTTTTTGCAAAGAAGCACGCGTTAGCGTTAGCATCAATTGTGCTTGTACCAATGTGGCTGGCTAGTAGTCTTTTTTTTGGCTTTCTGGTTTTGAGTGGTTGGTTCCATTCAAGCAACCAGTTCACTGATTTTGCTTGGCTTGATCTCGGAGGTGAGGCACTGTTTGCTACAGCAGTAGGAAGCCCAATTTCAGCTGCTCTCGCGATTATTGGTTGGATACTCATCCATAACTTTTTGAGTACGACCGACAGTTGAGTAATAATTCTAAAGCCTCGGTATATCCGGGGCTTTTCTGTTGCTTGGCTAAATTTGCTATACTGTCACACATGTCAGAATCACAAGCGTTGTACCGGAAATACCGCCCGCAGTCATTTAAAGAAGTACTTGATCAAGATCATATTGTCACAGTGCTTGAGGGTGCAATTAAAAAAGAGACGATACCGCATGCGATGCTTTTCTCTGGTACCAGAGGTACCGGAAAAACAACTATGGCGCGTGTGTTTGCCAAAGCCATTGGTACGGCAGATAGGGATTTATATGAAATTGACGCGGCTTCAAATCGAGGTATTGATGATGTGCGCGAACTAAAAGAAGCGGTCCATACGTTGCCGTATGAATCAAAGATGAAGGTGTACATTATCGATGAGGTTCACATGCTCACGAAAGAGGCATTCAACGCACTCTTAAAAACACTCGAGGAACCACCGAGTCATGTGATTTTTATTCTTGCTACTACTGAAGAAGAAAAGCTACTCGATACTATTCTTTCGCGTTGCCAGGTATTTCGTTTTAATTCACCTTCGCGTGAGGTGTTACAAAAGACTGTGATTAATGTGGCAAAAAAAGAGGGCTTTACTTTGAAGCCAGAAGCAGCAGATATGATTGCAATTGCAGCAGATGGTTCGTTTCGTGATGCACTTGGTGTAACTCAAAAAGTCATACTGGCTTCAGGTGATGAAATTGGTGATGCTGATGAAGTGGCAGCTATTATTGGTGCACCCCGGAGTGCAGTACTGCAACAGCTCATTACTGCGCTACATGAGAAAGACACTGAACAAGCACTAGCTGCTATCCAAGACGCGGTAGCTCAAAATACTGATATGAAACTATTTGCTCGATTATTACTGGAGCAAGTGCGTGCGGTTATGTTGGTCCGTAACTTGCCGAGTAAGGCAGAGCAGATACTTGGAGCGTTTGGTCCTGAGACGCAAGCACAAATTACATCGTATGCTGAAGGAACGTCACCCTTAAACTCTCACTTGTTGCTGAAATTGTTAGATGCAGCAGGACAAGTTGCGTATGCGCCTATTCCGCATTTACCACTTGAAATTGCTGTAGTTGAAACAATGAGTACGTAAGATAGTTATGAAACAGGTATATTTAGTACGACACGGTCAGACCGAGTACAACGTTACTGGCCTCATGCAGGATCATTCGCCGGTGCTGACAGTTAAAGGTCAACTTATCCGTATGCGCAGGTTGTTGAAGAGTCGCTGGCAGGCAAGTGCGCCGACACAGTGATGAAAAGCATGAAGGGTGGCGAGCCGACAAAGTCCTATGACGGATTACAAGAAGTCACCGATTGGCTTTTGGAAAAAGGCGTAAACCGTCAATCTGTTCTCATTGCGTTGGGTGGTGGTGTGATTGGTGACCTTGGCGGCTTTGCTGCCTCGGTGACGATGCGCGGTATTCCTTATGTGCAAATTCCGACGACATTGCTGGCGCAGATTGATAGTTCTGTGGGTGGTAAGACCGGCATTAACACCAACCAAGGAAAAAATTTGGTTGGCAGTTTTTATCAGCCGCAAGTGGTCATTTGTGATGTGGGAACGTTGGGTACCTTGCCTGAACGAGAATTCAAAGCGGGTTATGCTGAGATGGTAAAGTACGGTCTGATTAATGACGCGGATTTTTTCAATGCACTGGATGGTATGAATGACAATATTCTTGATCCGAAAAACGAGGCGTTGATGGGCGCGATTGAAACGTCTTGCAAAGCCAAAGCAGCCGTTGTTGCAGAGGATGAGAAAGAAGCAGGGCAGCGCGCATTATTAAACCTAGGCCATACGTTTGGTCATGCGTTAGAAGCGGCCTGTGGTTATGACGGTCGCTTGTTGCACGGGGAAGCGGTGGCGATCGGCATGGTGATGGCGTTTCAGTTGTCGGAGAAAATGCGGTTATGTTTTACTGAGGATGTGCAGGCCGTCATCCGTCATTTTGAAAATAAAGAAATGAAAACGAAAATTGCGCAGATTTCACCACAGATTACGCACACGCCTGAACAGCTTTTTGAATTCATGCAAAAAGATAAAAAAGCCAAAGACGATTCAATCGGATTTATTTTGGTGAAGGGGATTGGTCAGGCGTTTCAAACATATGATGTTCAAAAAGAAGATGTGTTGGGCATTCTTCAACAATCAATCGAGGCATAAATGGATTTCGGATTATCGGTTCTTATTATTTTTATATTGCTGTGTTTATCGGGCTTCTTTTCAGGCTCGGAAACCGCGCTGACCGCGGCTTCACGCTCCCGACTTCATAATTGGGAGAAAGAAGGCAATAAACGCGCAGGGCTCGTGAACCGTATTCGTGAGCGCAAAGACCGGATGATTGGTGCGCTGCTTCTAGGGAATAACCTCGTGAATATTTTGGCGTCGGCGTTGGCGACAAGTGTTTTGATCAAAATGGTCGGCGAAGCGGGGGTGGTTTATGCCACGCTTATTATGACGATTTTGGTTTTGATTTTTGCGGAAGTATTGCCAAAGACATATGCGATTACGCATTCGGATAAAATGTCCGTCGCGATTGCGCCGATTATTCGTGTGGTGGTGTGGTTGTTTTTCCCGATTGCAGAACTGGTCAATAAAATCGTGAAAGTTACGCTCAAATTATTTGGCGCGGAGATGGATAAGATTCCTGAGAATTCCCATCTTGAAGTGTTGCGCGGTGTGATTGAATTGCATGAGGGGGGCGATACCGAAACCCATGAACAGCGGGCGATGCTGCGCTCCGTACTCGATTTATTCGAAGTTGATATTGAAGAGGTGATGACACACCGTAAGAATGTGCAAGCTTTGGATGCGGCGGATGATATTGAAAAGATTGTTGCGGATGCACTGGAAAGCCCATTCACGCGTATGCCGGTTTATCGTGATGACAAAGATAATATTGTCGGTGTCTTACATGCGAAGGCATTGATGCGCGAACTCAAATCACGCGAACGCGATAATCAAACATTGGATGATTTGGATATTGAGGATTTGGTCACCGATCCGTGGTTCGTGCCCGAAGCAACGACATTGTATGACCAGATGCAGGCATTTAAATCACGCCGAGAACATTTTGCGGTCGTGGTCGATGAGTATGGTAGTTACCTCGGGATTGTAACGCTGGAAGATATTCTCGAAGAGATTGTTGGCGATATTGATGATGAGCACGATGAAATTGTGACGGGGGTTCGCAAGCAAACCAACGGCACTTATCTAATTGAGGGAGATGTGACGATCCGCGATTTGAACCGTGAATTTGAATGGGAATTGCCGGATGAAGAGGATTATAACACCCTCGCGGGCCTTATTATTCATGAAGCGCAGACGGTGCCGGAAGCCGGCCAAAGCTTTAGCTTCCACGGCTTTAAATTCGACATTGTAAAGCGTCATCGCAATCAATTGGGGCTGATACGTGTAACAGCGCCATAATTTAATTGACATAATTATTATTCTTTGATACTTTGCGCCGGAATTTAAAGGTGTGAAATGAAAAAACAGCCCATTTTAATACCCGATCCTAGGCTGGTAACTTTGACGACTTTGTCTCGTTGTGATGTAAGTGCGGCAAAAGAAAAAGCAGCGTTGGAAAAAGAGTTAGCGCCCGTCAAAAGAGACGAGGATGATTTTGATCGCATTAAAAGAGTGCTCGCAAATATTGACATTGCAGGCGAACTCGTTGCTGCTCAAGAAAACGGGCTATCTGTCATCAAGCTTGATCTTGAGGACAGAAGCTACGAGTCAAGATATCTGAATCCAAGCAGTGCAATTTCAAAAGAAGTTATTTCCTACTTAAATGCACAAATTCCAGAGGGGTCACCTATTCAGCGTGTTGATTATCTTAGGGATGATAGTGCTAATAAAACTACCGAATCTGGAGCGGCAGGTTTAATTGCCACAAATTTGTTGCCGGTGATTTTTTCTTATAGTTATGAAGCAACAGTTTTATATGTTTTTTTTGATCAAGCTTTGTTTGGCGGATATTTGGCAGAAGCTTATTATCTTTTAGCTAATACGGTGAGTTTAGGTGCAATAGGTGTTGGAATTGCAGCGCGTAAAACCAATGCCGATGTTGAACCGAATTCTCTTATTATAAAATTTAGAAACCCGGATAAGAGTTTTACCAATTTTCTTTCCGGTGCTTTATCAAAGTTGTCGCAAGGTGTTACTGAGGCAAAAAGCAAGCTTTATGCTAGTTTGCGTCCTAGTGAACCTACATACGCGCAATTAAGAGAAAAATTCATTACTGACTTCCAGACAACAGTTCAGGGTATTGTTGATCAATCATTAAAGCTTGGAACAAAAACAGAAAAGAAAGGACTCGAATTTTCTATTGATGTTGAGCGTTTAGCAGAATTAGGAAGCAAACAAATTACATTAATACAAAATAGAGTTTCGATGCGACGTGATCATCATGAAATAAAGTCGTTACTTTCGCTTCAGGATCTTTTAAACGGGCTAAAAGAAGCAAATGATATGAAAACTTTAAGACAAGAAGACCTCGATTCTGTTCATAGAGAGTTTTCTGTTGCGACACAAAAAGTTGAGGCAAATGTAAGGCGCGGAGAAAAAGCAGTGCTCACAGCTAGCTTGATAGGTGTCAACGTTGAATTACCGTCACCGCACTAAAACATAATTCCCATTGGTGATTTTTTGGGTGGTGTAGCCGTTTGAGAGGAGCCATTCGAGGATATTGCGTTCCCAAAGATCATTGTTGTCTTCGATAATCATTATTTTCGGGTGAAGCTCTTCAGGGGCTTTATCGAAAAACGGAAAAAGCACTTCGTCTTCCATACCTTCGACATCAATTTTCATCGCATCGATTTCTTCGATTTCTTTTTCAGCGAGCACATCAATGAGTGGACGGATTTGAATGGTAATTTTTTCACCACCTATATCTTGTTTGCGCGTTGAGCTGCTGCCGAGATCATCATCACCAAGCGTAAGCTCTAATTTTTTGTCTTTATCGCCCAAGCCGAAGTTGCAAGGGTGAATGGTATCCTCAAAGCCATTCAAGGGTGAGCGCGTCGGGCTGACACGTAAAGATCTGGCAGAGGCGCTGGAAGAGAATTATTCAGGCTTCAATCGGGGCGTTTTCCGTGAA
>JBCDCD010000096.1:0-5605 GCA_039182445.1 Pseudomonadota bacterium
CCGTGATTTGGCCTTGAACCAGGGCATGATTGACCCGTTCGTCGAGAAACAAACGGCCGAAGGGAAGATTTCTTACGGTCTTTCTTCATATGGGTATGACGCACGTTGTTCGAAGGAATTTAAAATTTTTACTAATGTCGATAACGCGATTGTTGATCCCAAAGATTTTTCTGATCAAAGCTTTGTCGATCGTGAAACGGATGTTTGTATTATTCCACCGAACAGTTTTGTGCTGACGCGTTCGGTCGAATATTTCAAAATTCCCAAAGATGTTTTGGTGATTTGCTTGGGCAAAAGCACTTATGCGCGTTGTGGTTTAATCGTCAATGTCACACCGCTTGAACCGGGATGGGAAGGGCATGTGACGTTAGAAATTTCTAACACCACGCCGCTCCCTGCAAAAGTCTATGCCAATGAGGGTGTCGCGCAGTTCTTGTTCTTTAAAGGTTCAACGCCTTGTGAAACGAGTTATGCGGATCGTGCTGGAAAATATATGGGCCAACGTGGTGTCACACTCCCTCGCATTAAAAAATAATTCTATGACAGAAGAGCAAGAAAAAAGTGGCATGGATAAGATGCGCGTCCAAGGCGGGCATGCGCTGAAAGGTGCCATTCGTATTAGTGGTGCCAAGAATGCCGCGCTGAAGCATATGTGTGCGGCATTATTAACCGATAAACCTTTTATTCTCGAAAATATGCCGACGGGTTTGCGTGATGTCGCAACACTTACTGATTTGCTTCGTCATCTTGGTGTCAAAGTCGAAATTGACCACGAAAAGAAAATTGTTTCTCTTGATGCGTCAAATGTGACATCGCAAGTCGCACCATATGATTTGGTCCGTAAAATGCGTGCGAGTGTTTTGGTATTGGGCCCTTTAGTTGCGCGTTTTGGTACGGCGCAAGTGTCTTTGCCGGGCGGTTGTGCTTTAGGGGCCCGCCCGATTGATCTGCACATTAAAGGGCTTGAAGCAATGGGAGCAACCATTGAGCTGGAAGAAGGCTATGTGAAGGCCACCGCGCCAAAGGGAGGATTGCAGGGCGCCGATATTACTTTCCCCCTTATCTCCGTCGGGGCGACAGAAAACCTCATGATGGCAGCGACGCTAGCCAAAGGAAAAACGGTTCTACACAATGCAGCGCGTGAACCAGAGATTATCGACCAAGGGGAAGCGCTTAATAAAATGGGCGCTAAAATTTCCGGTCTTGGTACATCGACGATTGAAATTGAAGGTGTTGATTCACTCGATGGTACGACCCACTCTGTGGTGCCCGATCGTATTGAAACAGGAACCTATATGTGTGCGGTTGGTTTAAACGGAGGTGAATTGATTTTAGAAAACACACGGCTTGATTTCTTAAAGGCGTTGTTGGCGCCTTTACGCGAAGCCGGTATGGAAATTACACAAGATGGTGATGATGTGATTGTTTCTCGCGGTGGCGAGCGTGTTAAAGGGGTTGATATCATGACCGAAGCCTATCCTGGTTTCGCAACAGATTTACAAGCGCAGTTTATGACCATGCTTACTTTGTGTGATGGTGCGGGCATGATCTCTGAAACTATTTTTGAAAATCGCTTTATGCATGTGCCGGAGCTGTGTCGTATGGGTGCCAACATTACCGTCAAAGGAAACTCGGCGATTATTCGTGGTGTAAAACAGCTTAAAGGTGCTGAAGTTATGGCGACCGACTTGCGCGCTTCTGTCTCTCTTATTCTAGCGGGCTTGGTCGCGGATGGGGAGACATTGGTGAACCGTATTTATCATCTCGATCGAGGATATGAGAATATTGTTGAGAAGCTGACCAATGTCGGTGCACAAATTGAACGGGTGAGAGCTTAATATTTGCCTTTTGACGACGAAGCGCGTATAAACACCCATTATTAATGAATTTTGATAAAAAATGGCAAAAGAAGATCTATTAGAATTTAAAGGTGTCGTGACGGAAATTCTTCCGAATGCTATGTTCCGCGTTAAGTTGGAGAATGATCACGAAATTCTTGCCCACGCCGCAGGGAAGATGCGCAAACACCGCATTCGTGTCCTGCAAGGGGATAGTGTCACAGTTGAGATGACACCTTACGATTTGACCAAAGGCCGTATTACTTTCCGCGAAAAGTGAGCCTTGTCGCTTAATTAATTTTCAATGAGTTATATTGTTCGAAAGAACCGTAATAATCAGGGCGATCCAAAACTTGTGCCTGAAATCCTTTACCAGCAGCACGCGCTTGACGCACAAGATTGCTATTTTCTACTTGCCCCGTCATTGCATGATATTTAGCGCCCGGTAAACCAATCGCATTGAACCCATGCCACTTAACCCCGCTACTATCACCACTTCCTTCGCCTTCCGCGGCTTCACGAAATACAGGTTCCACATGAAAATATGCCGCTTCGAGAAAACGAAGCGTGAGTTTTTTTAACAATCCTGTTACTTTTTTAATCGCCACGAAAACCTCATTCTGAGCATTAAAAAGTTAAAAATTACACTAAAAATATACTATAGATTGTATTAGGTCGGCAATACCTCTTTAATCTATTGATTTATTTATAGAAAAACCATATTTCTTTGCGTTTTTTACAAAAATATATACAGTTTTGATCTATGGAGATAACAGCCTCAAACCCGCTGATTTTGGCCTCTGCATCGCCTAGACGTCGTGAATTGCTTCAAAATATTGGCATCGTGCCAGATGAAATTATTGCCGCCGATATTGATGAAACACCGAAGCCAAAAGAACAAGCAAAAGAATTGTGCCAAAGACTGGCTGAATCCAAGGCAAAGAAAATTCGTGAAACGCATACGGATTGTTTTATTTTAGCAGCAGATACGGTGGTGGTACGCGGGCAGAAAATCTTAGGTAAACCCGAAAATGAGGGAGAGGCTCGAGAGTTCCTAAAATTACTCTCAGCACGTCGTCATCATGTGATCAGCGGTATGGCTTTAATCAACCCTGATGGAAAATGTATCAGCCGTGTGGTGGATACGATGGTGCAATTCAAAACACTGACACCATCAATCATTGATTACTATATCAAAACAGGTGAATGGGAAGGCAAAGCTGGTGGATATGGCATCCAAGACTTTGCGGCTACTTTTGTTAAAAACATGCAAGGCTCACATTCAAATGTCGTAGGGCTCTCACTTTATGATACAATAAAGATATTACAAAGTGGCGGGTATCTAGCAACCGATCATTAGGGGAAAATAGGCGTGCAAATTTTAATCGATGAACTCAATGAAGGGTTATGGGTGGCTGCAATCCAAAAAGACTCCTTTAAACGCCGTCGTTTGGTTGGGTTGGAAATAGACCCTTATGAAGAAGAAATTCGTAGTGGATCGGTTTATTGGGCGCGTGTTATTCGCATTGATAAAAATCTTGATGCCGCTCTCGTTCAATTGGACGAAGATAATACGGGTATCCTTCATAACAAAGACTTTTATAAACTCGATAAGAATGGTGCTTATATTCGCGATGGCAATACCGCGATTGGGAAAAATTTAAAAGAAGGGGATATGCTCGCCGTTCAAGCAAAGAGTGGATATTTGCCAAAGATTGATGGTACCGACTTAACAATGGAAGATAAGTCAGCGCGCGTGAGTATGAATATCACACTGCCGGGACGCTATATCATTTATGCACCATTGATGGGTAGCAATAGAATTTCCAAACGCATTAAAGACAAAAAACAGCGCAAGCAGCTTACGAAGATGCTGAATAATGTTGAAACCCTTCAGGGGTGCATCCTACGTGCTGCCGCGATGAATACGCAGACGGATGTGCTTATGCGTGAAGGGGAAATCCTCAAGCATATTTGGGAAGAGTTACAAGAATATTTGGGAGGCGAAGAACCATTTTTGGTGATGGATGGGCCTGATTCTATACGCCGCACTTTAAGTGATCAGGCCTCCGTACAAATTAGTCGCATCGATGTCAGTACACTTGATCAATATAAAGAGGTGGAAGAATGGTGTGAGATTTACGCGCCCGATTTGGTGACCAAAATTCATCCAGCAGAACTCCCAAAGGGAATGAGCGGACAGGAGTCTGATCTGGCGCTCTTTGATTTCCACGACATCCTCGACCAAGTCGATGATCTTTTCGACCCCTATGTACTGATGAATGGTGGCGGCAATATTATTATTCAGGAAACGGCCGCGCTGACGGCGATTGATATTAACCGTAGCAGCGATACACGGAGTAATTTGGCAATCAATCTGGATGCGCTCACAGAGATAGGCCGGCAAATTCGACTGCGTAATTTAGGAGGGATTATCATGATTGATTTCCTCAAAATGACCAAAAAAGCCGAGAAGGAGAAGCTTCTCGCTGCCTTTGACGATGTGATCAATGCCGACCCTTGTACCGTTCAGGTCCATGGATATACCCCGCTGGGTTTGATTGAGCTGACCCGTCAACGCCGTACCCCGCCACTTCAGGAACGGCTTGATCTGGCGCTGGATTAGAGAAAATTCGTGAAATACCTCGAAACGCCCCTAGACAGGGATAAGACTTTATTTTATAAGCCTTAAATTGCTTTTATTTCTAAAAGCCGTGCCCGGGTAGCTCAGTGGTAGAGCAGAGGACTGAAAATCCTCGTGTCGCAAGTTCAATTCTCGCCCCGGGCACCATTTTTTTTAATGTAGCGCTCAATAAAAAAGGCGACCTAGTAAGAGATCGCCTTCTGAAATCATTATATTAAAAGTGATTACTATTTCTTTTTACTAGAGCCGCATTTGCCGCAACAATCACCAGTTAGCGGGCAGTAACGATGTCTTAAAGCGGCAATCACAGCGCCAAGAAAAGGAGCCACAGTAAATAACCACAGTTGGTTAATTGCCTCTCCACCGACAAAGAAGGCTGGGCCCAAACTTCTAGCGGGGTTCACAGAAACACCGGTCACTTGGATACCAACAATGTGAATAACCACAAGGGTTAAACCAATCGCAAGGCCGGCCATTGCAGGATCGGCATCCTCATGTGTAGAACCCAAAATCACAGTTACAAAAATAAAGGTGGCGATGGCTTCGAACACAAAAGCAGCGTGCAGCGTGTATTCACCAAGATAGCCTTCACCCCAGCCGTTCTGACCAAGGCCAGAAGCAGCAAGATCATATCCTGAGATTTGTCCTTGTAAGATCGTAAGCAATACATACGCACCGGCGATAGCGCCAGCACATTGTGCAGCAGCATAACGAATGAAATTGATGAAAGACATTCTTCCAGCGATAAAGGCAGCAAAGCTCACCGCTGGATTAATGTGACATCCCGAAATTCTGCCAATACCATATGCCATCGCAATTAGTGCCAAGCCGAAGGCAAAGGCAATTCCCAAAATCCCGATTTGTTCACCAGCAATCGTGGCGGCACCACAGCCAAAAAGCACAAGTGTGAATGTGCCAATAAACTCTGCAAATTCTTTTTTCATGAAAGACCCCATTTGTAATTGATATTTTATTTTCGAAAAGCGAATGCTTTAAGAAGAATACTATCATGAATTAGATAATATGAGAAATGCAGCTGATACGAGCTCTTGGCGTGCTCTTATTTCTATAAAAAAATTTCTTTTTGAAGTGCGGTTGACAAAAAATAGGTGCCCCTCTAAAA
>JBCDCD010000097.1:0-5480 GCA_039182445.1 Pseudomonadota bacterium
GCCGATAGTCCGGGGATGGAAATTACGTCCGACTTTTCGACCTATGAAAGTTTTGATGGAGAAACATTTAATTTCACCGCGAAGAGAAAGCGGAATGATCAGGTCTATCAAGAGTTTCGTGGCATGGCAGAATTAAACAATGAAGAAGCGAATGCTATTTTTTCTATTCCCGAAGATTTAAGCTTTGATTTGAGTGAATCGACTTTTTTCCCGATGCGTCATACGGTGAAAATGATTCAAAAAGCGCTTAATCAAGATAAGTTTTTTAATGCGGTTGTTTTTGATGGGAGTGATGACGAGGGGCCGGTCATTATTAATACGTTTATTGGTGATCCAACAGATGGTGCCAAAGGCGTTAAAAAATCAGAATCCATTGATCATTCTTTGTTAAAGACCGATGCTTGGAATATCCGTATGGCGGTCTTTCCGGAGCAAGAAGAAGAGGAATCGGCCTCTGATTATGAGATGAGCGTTGTGTTTCACGAAAATGGCGTGATTTCAGACATGATGGTGGATTATGACGACTTTGCGGTGACACAAAAGCTCGTTGCTTTGGAAAAGCTGGATCAAGCATCCTGTAATTAATGTGTAAAACCATGAAATTCAATGATTTTTTCACGAATTTTTAACAGTTCAATTCTATAATTTTTTAGGGTACGAAAAGGGTTTATTGTTCCATGACAAAAACAGTTCTGATCGTTGAAGACAACGAATTGAATATGAAATTGTTTCGCGATCTTCTGGAAGCGCACGATATTCAGACGCTTGAGACCAATGAGGGGAAGAAGGTTGTCGATATTGCGCGTGAAAAGAAGCCAGATCTTATTCTCATGGATATTCAATTGCCAGAAATCTCGGGGCTCGATATCACAAAAATTCTTAAACAAGACGATGAATTAAAATCTATTCCTGTTGTCGCTGTTACCGCTTTTGCAATGAAGGGTGATGAAGAGAAAATCCGTGAGGGTGGTTGTGAAGATTATTTGTCTAAACCCATTTCCGTTACTGAATTCCTAACCGTTGTACAAAAATATTTAAGTTAAGAAAGCGTATCGAATATGTCTGCTCGTGTTTTAGTTGTTGATGATATTTTGCCGAATGTAAAGCTTTTGGAAGCAAAGCTTGCCAGCGAGTATTACGATGTTTTGACCGCCACCAGTGGTCCGGAAGCATTGGATAAAGTACGAGAAGACAGCCCGGATATCGTCCTGTTGGATGTGATGATGCCCGGCATGGACGGCTTTGAAGTTTGTAATGAGATTAAATCCGATCCGCTTTCATCCCATATTCCGGTGGTCATGGTCACGGCACTTACCGATGCGACAGATCGCGTTCGCGGTCTTGAAGCAGGTGCCGATGATTTCCTCAGTAAACCGTTGAATGATACGGCGTTGATGGCGCGTGTACGATCTTTGGTACGATTAAAAATGACCGTTGATGAATGGCGTGTCCGTGAGACAACGGCAACGCAGCTTGGTGTTGTTGAAGAAAAGACAAGCGCGATGAGCGAACCGGTTGAAAATGCCAAAGTGTTGATTGTTGAAGATCAATCTTATGACAGCGATAAAATTATTGAGACGTTGAAAAAAGACAACGACGAAACCGATGTTGTTGAGAATGGCGTCGAGGCGATGAAAAAAATTGGCGAGTATGATTATGATTTGATGATCATTAGCCTTAATTTGGAATCCGAAGATGGTTTGCGTTTATGTTCGCATTTGCGATCAACGGAAAGAACGCGTTCTATTCCTATTTTAATGGTGTCTTCCGAAGGGGACATGTCACGTGTTGCTCATGGCTTAGAAATTGGTGCGCATGATTATATTATGCGTCCCGTTGACGGGAATGAATTGCTCGCCCGCGTGCGTACACAAATTCGCCGTAAGAGATTTCAGGAACGTTTAAAATCCAGCTATGAGATTAGTTTATCGATGGCGCTAACAGATCCTTTGACCGGGTTGTACAATCGCCGTTATTTTGATGTTCACTTACAAAAATTATTGCAGAAAAACGAAACAAGCCGTAAACCGCTTGGAATTTTAATGTTCGACATTGATAATTTTAAATCAGTCAATGATACGCATGGTCATGGTGTGGGTGATGAAATTCTCAAAGAATTTGCCAAACGTATTCAAGATAAATTGCGTGGATTTGACATGGTCGCGCGTTTGGGTGGTGAAGAGTTTGTGGTTCTTTTACCCGATGTGACGGAGGCGATGGCATATACCGTTTCAGAACGTTTGCGTCTTGAAATCGCCAATACGCCATTTATCTGTAATGTCGAAGAGGGGGAGCTTAAAATTACAACCTCTATCGGTGGTACGATTGTGAAAGCAGGAACGGCGGCTAAAGCGGATGTTGTTATGAAGCAAGCCGATGATGCGCTTTATGCGGCGAAGGAAGGGGGGCGTAATGCGTCATACTTCCATGACAAAGGTAAATTAAATCCCGAAGACCATAAGCCGGGCGAAAGAGTCTTTTTAGAATAAAAAAACGCCCCTGATATCAGGAGCGCTTTTTGCAGTATGCATTCCAATATTAGTTTTTCTTTGATGGGGGCATTTTCTTTTCTTCAAAAAGAACATGCGCGCCTTTTTTGCCCGTTTTCTCGTTAATCGCCCACGGGTCATATTTCATCATTTTAAGTTTTTCAGTCATTGTTTTTGGGTTTTTCTTCTTGTAGTAACGAAACCCTGTACCAGCGGAACTTTCCATTCTCACTTTGACTGCATTTGCATTTTTAGCCATTTTTATACCCTTTAATCTGTATTAGACCCCGCAAAATAAGGATTTTGGCGTCCAAGTCAAGATAAAGATTGTGAGAGGGCTATAAGCCTATGATTTTCGGCGGTTTTTTGGCTTATGGGGCGGTTTTTTGCCGTTTTTAGGTCTTTTCTCGGAGCGTCTTTTTGAGGGTTTACCCATTTTCGGTTTTTTAAAGGAAATGCCTTTTAGATCGGCACTTTTGTCATTGGCAGGTTCGAAAATGGAGGAGCCTGTGAGGCCATCAGCTTCGACCAGGCGGATTTTGATCGGAGCGCCGAGACGGTAGATTTTTCCGTGACGGCGGCCAATAAGCGCATGTTGTTTTTCATCATGCACATAAAAATCATCGGGAAGGGAGCGCATTGGAATCAGGCCATCGGCACCATTTTCATCCAAGGTCACAAAAAGGCCAAAGCGTGTGACCCCATTAATCACACCGGAGAATTCAGCGCCGATACGTTCACTCATCCAGGCGGCGGTAAAGCGATCGACGGCGGAGCGTTCCGCGTCGGCAGAAATGCGTTCGGTTTTTGAAATATGGTCGGCGCGTTCTTCGAGAGATACTGTTTCTTCATCACTTAATCCACCCTCATCAAGTTTGTAGGCGTTGATCAAGGAGCGGTGCACGAGCAAGTCCGCGTAACGGCGAATTGGCGAGGTAAAATGCGCATATTTTTGAAGCGCGAGACCAAAATGACCAATATTGTTCGGCGAATAAATCGCTTGTGATTGCGTGCGTAAGATCACCGTGGAGATGAGTTGCGAGTATTCTGTTTTTGAGGCCTTTTGTAACAGGTGATTAATTTGCGCGGGTTTCGCCACCCCTGTTTTGGGAATGGAAAGTTCAAAGGATTGCAGAAATTCACGGGCTTCGTCCAGCTTTTCAACCGAAGGGCGATCATGAATACGATAGACGCACGGCGCTTTTTTCTTTTCCAGCGCCAATGCAGCGGCGACGTTGGCGAGAATCATAAATTCTTCGATGAGTTTATGGGCATCGAGGCGGTCGCGTTTGGTGACGCCCGTCATCTTGCCTTTGTCATTGATAACGATCCGGCGTTCGGGGAGATCGAGATCAAGTGCGCCACGTTGCTGGCGGGCTTTATCGAGAATGGCATAGGCTTCATAGAGTGGATTGATGACATTATCTAGAAGCGGCTTTGTCGTTTCGTCGGGATTGCCATCTTTGGCGGCTTGCACTTGTTCATAAATAAGACGCGCGTGAGAACGCATTAGGCCGCGAAACACTCTATGCTTGGTAAGATTGCCTTCGTTATCGATCCAAAGATGAAAACCCATACAGGCACGGTCTTCGTTCGGGCGGAGCGAGCAGAGATCATTAGACAGAGCCTCAGGCAGCATTGGCACGACACGATCGGGGAAGTAGGTGGAGTTCCCGCGTTTGTAGGCTTCGTGATCAAGGGCAGAGCCATGGCGGACATAATGGGCGACGTCAGCAATCGCGACGACCAGATGAAAGCCATTGTCGGTTTTTTCGGCAAAGACAGCATCGTCAAAATCACGGGCGTCGGAGCCGTCAATCGTAACAAGAGGGATATCGCGTAAATCTTCGCGTTCAAATTTTTTGGTTTTTAGCGGTGGAACTTTTAAATCTTTTGTCTCAGCCAAAACTTTATCGAGAAATTTTTCATGCATACCCGCTTCGTTGAGGGCGATAATACTAATCGCGTTCACATCATTTTTATTGCCAATGACTTCGGTGATTTTCACACGGCGCTGTTTGACACCGCGTGAGGGTAGAATTTCGGCCATCGCGAGATCATGGGTCTGCGCACCGTTTAAATCATTTTGATGAATTTCAAAATCATATTTGGCTTTTTTATCGACAGGTTTGAGAAGATAGCCACGCGCGTTTTTGGCAACTTGCCCTAAGACCGTGAGGCGTTCCTGATCAATGCGACGCAGGACACGCCCTTCATAGAGTTTATCGGTATATTTCTTCAAACGGGCGAGAGCACGATCGCCTTCTTTTAAGGGCGCTTTTGAGAGAAGCTCAATTTGCGGCGCCGGTCCTTGTGCTTTTTCATCCCAATCAAGGGGCTTGGCAAAAATATCGCCGTCAATATCGATATGGGTGACAATAATAGTGGTGACGGCAGGTAGGCTTTTCGGGACGCTATAGGCCTGGCCAGCCCCTTTTACAATGCGGCCGGATTTTTCGAGTTCACGGAGGATTTCTTTAAAACGCACGCGTTTTTCGCCCTTAATATCAAAAGCACGCACAAGCTCCCGCTTGGTTAGGGGTTTTTCACTGTCAGCGATGTAGCGGTAAATTTCATCCGGATGAGGAAAGGTCATTTAAGTAATTTAGAGTGTTATATAGGTAAAAACCAGTCGTTTAGTCGATAAAAGATTAATTACTTCTAATGCTAATAATTACATCTCACTTCGAAATTTTGTTGGCATTCTCTTCTTTCACCATGACATAATTGTTGGGCTGTTAGTCTGTTTGTTGTTATTCTACTTTTAAAAATCATTTCTCTATTATCTCTTGCTATGCTCGACCAGTAGGCTGAAACACTAATACAGGCTCTTTGTCCAGGCGGGGAAGAAACTAACTGCGATGAGCTATTGCCAGAAGTGCATGCAAGGCGGACGGCGTTGTCTTCTGTACTGCCGGTTCCAAAGCGAATGCGGAAAAATCTTGTTCCGGCTGCAACTGTTCCACTCGTTCTTAGCGGTGTCATGCAAGC
>JBCDCD010000098.1:0-5435 GCA_039182445.1 Pseudomonadota bacterium
CCTTTCTTTACGATTTCGGGTTCTGATTTCGTTGAAATGTTTGTCGGTGTCGGTGCCAGCCGCGTGCGTGACATGTTTGAGCAAGCCAAGAAAAATGCACCTTGTATCATCTTTATTGATGAGATTGATGCCGTTGGTCGCCATCGTGGTGCCGGTCTTGGCGGCGGTAATGACGAGCGTGAGCAAACTTTGAACCAACTCTTGGTAGAAATGGATGGGTTCGAAGCGAATGAAGGCGTCATTCTTATTGCAGCGACAAACCGTCCTGATGTCTTGGATCCCGCGCTTTTGCGTCCGGGTCGTTTTGACCGTCAGATTGTTGTGCCGTTACCGGATGTAACGGGCCGCGAAAAAATTCTAAAAGTACACATGAAAAAAGTACCGCTTGCGAATAATGCCGATGCCAAAATCTTGGCGCGCGGCACACCTGGTTTTTCTGGCGCGGACTTGGCCAACCTTGTGAACGAAGCAGCGTTACTTGCCGCACGTAAAAACAAACGTACCGTTGGTATGGAAGATTTCGAAGGCGCAAAAGATAAAATCATGATGGGCTCTGAAAGAAAATCCATGGTGATGACGGAAGAAGAGAAAAAGTTGACTGCTTATCACGAAGCAGGGCATGCTATCGTTGCATTGAGTGAAGAAGAGTCCGATCCGATTCACAAAGCAACAATTATCCCACGTGGACGCGCGCTCGGTCTCGTGATGCGTTTGCCGGAAGGTGATCGTATTTCTATGAGCCGCGCAAAACTCAAGGCTGACTTGGCCGTAGCCATGGGCGGCCGCATTGCTGAGGAAATGATCTTTGGTGAAGAAAAAGTCACGACGGGTGCCTCGAGTGATATTCAAATGGCCACTGACACGGCACGCCGTATGGTTACCGAATGGGGCATGTCGGACAAGCTTGGTCCCTTGCGTTATTCCCAGGATCAGGAAGAAGTCTTTTTAGGTCATTCCGTAGCACAGAGTAAAAACATGTCAGATGAGACGGCATCACTTGTCGACTCTGAGATCAAACAGATTGTTGAAAACGCTTATGATCGCGCCAAGCAGATTCTGACTGACAAGCTTGAAGATTTGCATACATTGGCAAAAGCTCTACTTGAATATGAATTGCTGAGCGGTGATGAAATCAAAGACATCTTGAATGGTAAAACAATCATTCGTGATGTTGAAGAAGACAACGAGCCGGAAGATAAAGGGCCAAGCGCTTCTGTTCCAAAAGCGGGCGGTCTCCCTCAAGGGGCTTAAATAAAATCCTATGACCAAGAATTACTTTGGCACTGATGGAATTCGTGGCGTGGCCAATACCGCGCCGATGACAGCAAGCCTCGCATTACAAGTGGCGATGGCGACGGCGCATGTACTCCGCAACAATCTCAAAAAAGCCAATAACAAAGTCATGAACCGCGTTGTGATTGGCAAGGACACTCGCCTTTCCGGCTATATGGTGGAACAGGCGATGGCTTCTGGTTTCGCTGCTATGGGGCTTAATGTTATCCGTACGGGGCCTATTCCGACCCCGGCTATAGCACGTCTTACCACAACATTGCGCGCCGATATTGGTGTGATGATTTCGGCCTCACACAATCCCTATCAAGATAACGGTATAAAAATCTTTGGCGCGGATGGCTATAAACTTTCCGATGAGATCGAAGCTGAAATTGAAAAACTAATCGACCAAGACTTAGAGAGATTTTTACCACCACCGGAAGAAATTGGTAAAGCGACGCAACTCAATGATGCTGCAGGGCGTTATATTGAATATATCAAACGCAGCTTTCCGAAAGACAAAACACTCGAAGGTTTAAAAGTTGTGGTCGATTGCGCGCATGGTGCGGCTTATAAAATTGCGCCGCAACTTCTGTGGGAATTAGAAGCGGATGTTATCACTATTGGCGATCGTCCGAATGGCCGTAACATCAATGATGAATACGGCGCAACGGCAACGGATAACCTAAAAGAGAAAGTCCTCGAAGAAAAAGCCGATATCGGTATTGCCCTAGATGGTGATGCCGATCGTCTCATAGTGATTGATGAAAAAGGCAAGCATGTCGATGGCGATCAACTCATGGCGGCGATTGCTGTGCATAAGCGTGAGCAAGGCTTTTTGCAAGGCGGTGTGGTGGCAACCGTAATGTCCAATCTGGGGTTAGAGCGTTTCTTTGAAAAAGAAAATATTGCCTTTAAACGCACGCCTGTGGGTGACCGCTATGTTGTCGAAGAAATGCGCAAAAGCGGCTTTAATATAGGCGGTGAACAATCGGGGCACATGGTCCTAAGTGATTTCGGCACGACGGGCGATGGTCTTGTTGCTTCATTACAAGTTCTGAATATTGTCCAGCAATCAAACAAACCTGCAAGTGAAGTGTTGAATCTATTCCAAACAGTGCCACAACTTTTACAAAATGTGACGTATAAAAAATCATCACCACTCGATAGGCGGCCAGTTCAAAAAGCTATTGAGGAAGCGCAAAGCACACTGGATGGAAAAGGGCGCTTGCTTGTGCGTGCGTCGGGAACAGAACCGCTTATCCGTGTTATGGCCGAAGGCGATGATGAAAAAGAAATTCAAAAAATAGTGGGTGACCTTTGTAAGGTCATTGAAAAAGCAGCCTAAAACTAAAGGAAAAAATATGTCGAACGTAGCGGTAATTGGGTCTCAATGGGGTGATGAAGGAAAGGGTAAAATCGTTGACGTTCTCTCGAAAGAAGCTGACGTCGTCGTCCGTTTCCAAGGGGGGCACAATGCCGGTCATACACTGGTTATTGACGGTAAAACCTATAAATTGCACTTGCTGCCATCCGGTATCGTGCGCCCGGGAAAGCTTTCCATTATTGGGAATGGCGTTGTTGTTGATCCTGCGGCGCTCTTAAAAGAAATTCAAACAGTCAAAGATCAAGGCGTTGATATAAATGCTGATAATTTGATGCTTGCCGAAAATGCCAATCTTATTCTACCAGTGCATTCAATGATGGATCAGGCAATGGAAGCCGCGCGCGGCGATAAAAAAATTGGTACAACAGGGCGCGGTATCGGTCTTTGTTACGAAGATAAAGTTGCGCGGCGCGGTATCCGCGTTTGTGATTTGGCTGATACGGATTACTTGAAAGAGCGTCTCGATAATATGCTCGCGCATCACAATGTGATTTTAAAAGGGTTTGGCGCAGAAGAACTAAAAGCCGAGAGCGTTTATGATGAACTGATGCAGCATGCTGATGCGATACTCGAATACGCGGCACCCGCTTGGCTTCGCTTGGATCAAGCGCATCAAAAAGGGGAGAAGGTTCTATTTGAGGGCGCGCAAGGCCACATGCTCGATGTCGATCATGGAACCTATCCGTTTGTAACCTCATCCAATACGGTTGCGGCACAAGCGGCTGCTGGTACAGGCGTTGGGGCCAAGATGGTCGATTATGTTCTCGGCATTACCAAGGCCTACACCACGCGTGTTGGGGAAGGGCCATTCCCGACAGAACAGAAAAATGCTGATGGTGAAAAACTGGGTGAGCGTGGTCATGAATTTGGAACAACTACCGGGCGTAAGAGACGATGTGGCTGGTTCGATGCTGTTTTGGTACGCCAAGCGGTGAAAACAGGCGGTATTGATGGTATTGCGCTCACAAAATTAGATGTCTTGGATGGCTTTGACGAGCTGAAAGTCTGTGTCGGATATGAAATCGATGGTGAGAAATATGATTACTACCCGGCGAGCACAGTCAAACAGGCAAAAGTAACACCTATTTATGAAACGGTATCTGGCTGGTCTGAAACCACTCAAGGGGCAAGGAGTTACGGCGATCTTCCGGCGGCCGCTGTGAAGTATGTTCGCCATATCGAAGAATTGATCGAATGTCCTGTGACCTTGCTTTCTACGAGCCCGGATCGGGATGACACAATCTTAATGCAAGACCCGTTTCGCTTGTAAATAAGGCTAAATTTACAATCTTCTAAAAAAGAATTAGAATGTTAGGTATGCAAAGCTGTTTTGCCGAACCCTTCTTTATGACGTATTTCTTACAATTATGGTTGCAGACGAAAAATTAAACGAAAAAGAAAAAGAGTCAGATGATAAACCATCAGATGATCAGAAGGCTGTCCAGCCAGAAGCGAAGAAAAAGAAGAAGGTAGAGCGCGAGATTTATCTCGGTAAAAATATAAAAATATTTCCTTATAATCGCCTTGCGCATCTTGATAAGGGAGAGGTACAAGCTTATGCGGCTGAAGGCCTCAATCGAACAAATAGTAATCTTTTTGCATTGGTCTGTACGAAACCGCTCACGCCGCGCCGTATTGCGGCACAAAAATACGGCAACATAAAAAGCCTTTCCCTCGTGCGTCTTGTTGACTCAGGCAAAGTGAATTGGCCCGATCCCGATGAAGAAAAATATTGCTTTGTTTATGAATTGACGATGGGGAAGGCGCTCCTAGAAAAAAGCGATAGTCATCCGGCGTTGAGTAAAAAACCAGAAGATATTATGGATTCAATCGTTGTGCCGATGATTGATCTTCTGGAAGATCTCGCCAACAAAGATCTTGTGCATGGTGAGATTTGGCCAGGCAATATATTTTATGGCGGTGGTGGTATAGGTGACAAAATAGTATTGGGTGAGTGTCTTTCCATGCCCGCTTCAACCAACCTTCCTGCTCTATACGAACCTGTTGAGCGGGCCTTAGCGGATCCTGAAGGAAAAGGAACGGGCACGCTCGCCGATGATATTTATTCTCTTGGCGTGAGCTTGGCTGTGATTCTCCGTTCATCGACACCCGAAGCCAATTTATCAGATGATGAAATTCTTGAACGTAAAATTGAGAAAGGAACTTATACAACACTTTTAAAAGATGATCGTTTTAGTGGTGCGATTTTAGAATTGCTACGCGGGCTTCTTTATGATGATCCCAATCAACGATGGACATTAGAAGATATTCGCGCATGGCAAGATGGTCGCCGCCTCAGTCCAAAACAATTCTCACCACGGATTAAATCCAATCGTCCGGTGATCATGGAAAAGAAGAAATATGTGCGTCCTGAATTATTGGCGAAAGATTTTGTGAATTATCCTTTAGAGGCACAGAAAATCGTTGAAAATGATGAGTTGATGCAGTGGATTGATCGTGCGATTGAAGATAAATCCCTGAAAACACGTCTTGAGCAAACGGTCAAAGAATCCAATAATCTTGATCAAGGAAATGATTTTTCGCATCGTCTCAGTGTTGCGGTTTCCAGCGTATTATTCCCTGAAATGCCAGTTCTCTATAAGGAGTTGCGTTTTAACCCACGCGGGTTTGGTAAATACCTGACTTATGGTTATGTTTTAAAGAATGATATTAAGCCGTATATTGAAGCTATTCGAAACTACTTTCCAACTTTTATTATTCGTTCTCAAAAAGGACATGACTATTCGGCGCTGAATAGTAAATTTGACGGGGCGCG
>JBCDCD010000099.1:0-5325 GCA_039182445.1 Pseudomonadota bacterium
ATGGACAAGCCACAATTCCGTCACAAATTATTTCGGCCATTCCGATGGATAAAAGAACATCATCATTGGATATTTTGGGTAATTATCTCGAAAGACGGACACTTCCCGTCGGCCCTATTTCTGCCAAAAAGATTAAAGGCAAGAATGGGGCCGACGGGAAGCGTCCGTCTTTCAAGATAATTACCCAAAATATCCAATGAGGACGTTCTTTTATCCATCGGAATGGCCGAAATAATTTGTGACGGAATTGTGGCCTGTCCATTGGGCAGGATAATATGCTCAAAATTATAGCGATCGAAAATGTCTTTTGCGGCCTTGTATTTCCCGGGATCAGTTACTATTACGATACGCGGCGCCACCCCAAATCGGTCACGGAAACGGGACGTATCGCGATTCAGTTTTTCTTGCATCTTTTCAATGGGCTGATTGGCTATATCTAATCTTAAAATAGGAAAGCTGGAATGGCGTATATTTTGGTTGTAATTGACGGCAATATCAAAGGGCAGCGCGTTTCGTTTTAACAACGCCACGGCTTTGCGCATGCCATCACTGGGTAAAACGCGGAGGAGAATAACCACTGATTTTTCCGCCGCGTTGTTTTTAAGATCTTTTAACGTCAGAAAGCGATAATTTTCTTTTTGCAGGTAATTAATCTGTCTTTCGAAGTCCTGAAAGGGCAAAACATCGGATAAATCGTCTTCGGAGGCAATATTATCGAAATAAAGCACATGAACCGTTTTTGCATCAATATCCAGCGTTTGAGCAAAGGCTATGGCAGGTAGAAAGAAAAACAGCGATAAAATTAAAACAAAAAGGCGCATGCTTCTTGTCTAACCAATAACAATCACAATATCAAAGGGAATATTGTATTAAAAAGAAGCGCGTCTTTCGCTTTTCTTTGATTGAGCAGCTCTGTATCGCGGAAGGCGGTCACCAATTTCAGATAAAACTTTTATGCGAACCGTGTAATCAGAAACAATTCGATCAAATCCATCTCTTTTTGCATTATCTACCGCTTCTTTAAACTGAACTGCAATTTCAATTAACTGCGCCAATTCTATCTTTGCGCCTGGGTGGCTGACTCTAGTTTCTAGTTCTTGGCCTATTCGTATAGCTGCACTGGTTTCTTCACCCTTTCTATCCCATTGTATAAAGGCTTTGAAATCGTCTAGATCTCTGAATTCAATCGGTGGTTTTTCTTTAGTCATAAGATTTTTATATAGCAATTATTTTTTATGTCAATATATGTTTTGAGTTGTTTTTTATTAAAGCTCCGATAAATTCACACACGAAATGAATACATCAAACAATACATTGGTCTTTGATACAGCGCTGGCGGGGCTCAGCGTTGGCGTCGTCACGGCTGAGGGCAAGGCGTCTGTTCGACAAATAGAGACGGCACGAGAACAAGCCTCGCTTTTAATCCCTGTAATCCAAGAAGTGCTGGAAGAGGTCAATCTTACCTTAAAGGACGTTGATCTGATTGGCACGACAATCGGGCCGGGGTCTTTTACGGGGGTGCGGATTGGCATGACCACGGCTAAAACATTGGCCATGGCTTTGGACTGCCCTGTGGTAGGGCTCAATACGCTGGATGTCATGGCACACCATTATGAAGGATCCGAACCGCTTCTTTGCGTGCTGGAGACCAAACGGCAAGATTTCTATGGTTGTTATTATGACGCTCAGCGCAATGCTGTTACTGAACCAATGGCGACCAATGCAATCGCCATAATTGAAGGCGCACCCTTTGATCAATTCACTATTGGTGGGGATTGCTTGGAACGCTTTCAAGCAGAAGCAGGGGAGGCCGGTGATTATTTGGAACAGATAAGCATGCCCGATCCGATCGTCATGGCGCAGCTAACGTCAGAGATTTTCGAAAAAGAAGGCGCAACGGAGACGCTTAAGCCCCTCTATTTGCGTGACGCTGACACGTCAGAACCCAAAGTCAAACCACGTCAATTGGAAGAGGGTATCTGTTTAACAGACACTTGATGTTTACATTCTTAATGCTGCGGCATGATCTGCCATTGGTTTGTCCATACAGCCGGATGGGTAGCGTTCTCTCCAATTGATCTCTGGGAGATCCTCTAGACCAACTTCAGTGATCAGTTTCTCTCTTAAGGCCATAAAATCAGGTTTTCTATCTTCTCGAATATCTTGCATTACTTCGCCAATGGCTCTTAGCGTTGCGGTCATTTGTGTTGTTGTGGTCGGGTTACCCACTCTGAGATAATCCTTAAGTGAAACGGAGACTTTCATCGCTTTTTGGTCGGCGTAATCAACCCAAACTCTCAACGCTTCGTAATTTCTTACACCTTCTTTCATGGGAAAGAAAGCACCTGGAGAGACAACACCAACAGCTTCGGGCACACCAATGATGCCCGATGCATTCATTCCTAATTCAAGACTTATAGATTTTTGGGAGCCAATACCCGATGTAATCTCATAATAGCCTGTGTTGATGCGTTTATCATTTGGCGACAGATTGGCTTGGTCGCCATGATAGACTCTTTCTTCTTTGCCTTGCTGTGTAGAACGAGTCATGAATTCCGTACGGCGAATACTGTCCCATGGCATAAGAAATGGTGAGTCAATTTGTTTCCAAACAATAAGAGAATTCCAGATATTCGCTAATGTTTTAGGGACGACATCAACGCCAAGTAAATCTGTTAATTCTTTACGTGTTGCATGAAACTCAGGATAACCGTTTTTATTACTAAATTGCATGTCTGAATACCTTTCTTTTGAGACACATAGGCATACCACGGAGATGTTGTTATGTCAATAAAAATCTTAGTTTTTACCCAGTTCTTTGCCGCGTTGGGTCGCGGCGTCGAGTGTCTCATTGAGGATATCATCGAGGCGGCCATCCATTAAAATTGATAGCCCGGCCTCTGTTGTGCCGCCTGGACTTGTGACATTCTTACGCAGTTCATGCACCGCTTTTGATGCATCGTTTTCGGCCAAAGCAGCGGCACCAATCACCGTTTGAACGGCCAATTGATACGCATCGTTTTCTGCAAAGCCTTGTTTTTCTGCTGATTTTGCCAAAGCCTCGATAAAATAGAAAAGATAGGCCGGCCCGCTGCCTGAAACCGCGGTGACCGCATCCATCATCTCTTCATTGTCGATCCATTGTATTTGGCCCACGGCGTTCATGAGATTTGTCACCGCATCTTTTGCTTCCTGTGGCACGTCACTTGTCGCACAAAGAACCGTCATTCCTTTTCCAATTGCTGCTGGTGTGTTCGGCATCGAACGAATAATATTGCTCGTTCCAAGTTGTGTCTCAAATGCGTCAATTTTGACCCCCGCTGCGATCGATAAAAAACTTATGTCATTTGAGACATACGGTTTGAGATTTTTACATACGTTATCCATAATTTGGGGTTTTGTCGCAAGTACGCACAAGCTAACCCCTTGAAAATCAACAGAGTCGAAGTGTTTCACGTGAAACACTGTGGGTAAATGTGTAAAACTTTCATCAATCTCGTTGGGATCGACAATTTGGATTTTTTCGATGAGGTTTTCTGCCAACCAGCCGCGTACAAGGGAGCTGCCCATTTTGCCGCACCCTACCAGAACTATATTATATTGGGACATGTCCTTAGGACGATCCGGCGATATCCATCATCGCGAAGGATAGCTGGTTTTGATCGCGCTTGGCGTTTTCGGATAGAAGCGCAAAAGTCATGTAATAACGCTCACATTCACTGAGCGCGATATCAATCAGATCTTCCATTGGCTCCAAACCAGATGTTTCGGTCATACCGCGTAGAAGCGTTGTATGGCGAAAACACGGGATCGCAGAACCAACGGATGAATGATCGCTGACGGTATGATCACGCATATCGAAATGGCCAAGCCAGAGTTTCGCGTTAATATCATTCATGATGGATTTGGCTTCGTCATAGTGATCCTGATGAATGTGTAGGTCTGGCGCGCAGCAGAACTGCATAGCGCTAAATTCCTCCTGCCAGATAAAAGCCATCTTATACTCGCCCATTTTACCAGAAACCTGAACGGTTAGCTCATCTTCCATGCGGCGCTCAAATGTCCAATCATTGCGCAGCATGATATCCTCAAGCGCATCGATTGGGTTGCTGACATCATCATAAATGTCGATAGAGTCGGCTTCTTTTAGCATTTGTCCCCCTAATATGCTTATTCAGTCGTTATTTGCCCTTTTCGACTGCATCCAGGCGTTGTTGCAACTCAGCGATATCACCCATGGCTTTATCGAGTTTTGCCTCTACAATTTCCAAATCTTCACGTGGAACAAGATCCATCCGCCCGGCGAATTCTTCAACCCGGGCTTTAACATCATCCCGGACTTGCTGGCGCACGTCGTTCATAATTCCCGCGGCACTCCCGGCGAGTTGCGTTAAGTCTTCCACGATTTTATTTGATTTGGCCATGTTGTTTAATGTGGTATCACTATTCGGGTTGACGCGTCCACGTAGATTTGATTTCTATGCGGAGCTATCCACGAAAATTAAAAGAAAACCAAAGAGAGAATTAATGATTATTGTTACAGGTGGTGCAGGGTTTATCGGATCAAACCTTGTCGCAGGATTGGAAGAAAAAGGCCATGAGGATGTTGTCGTATGCGATGTGCTTGGCACCGATGACAAATGGCGCAACATTGCCAAGCGCGAGATTAAAGACATCGTCCATCCGGATAGATTGTTTGATTATCTCGAAACGCATAAAGACGCGATCACAGTGATCTTTCACATCGGCGCGATTTCATCAACGACGGAAACTGATGTGGATTTGATCGCCGATACCAATATCGTTCTTTCAAGAAGATTATGGAAATGGTGTGGTAAGAACCAAAAGCGTTTCATTTATGCCTCGAGCGCAGCGACCTATGGTGAAGGCAATCAGGGCTTCGATGATGTTGAAACACCAGAAGATTTGCAGAATTTAAGACCTTTGAATGCGTACGGATGGTCCAAGCATGTGTTTGATCGTCGTGTGGCGAGGGTCATGCAGAAGCAAAATGAACCCACACCGACGCAGTGGGCAGGACTTAAGTTCTTTAATGTCTATGGACCGAATGAATATCATAAGGGTGAGCAGATGAGCGTGATTTGCAAGCTTTACCCGCAAGTAGTAGCGGGGGCAGCGGCCAAATTGTTCAAATCCCACCGCGATGAGTATGAGGATGGCGGACAGCTGCGTGATTTTGTTTACGTGAAAGATTGCGTCAATGTGATGCTATGGCTGCTCGAAAATGACTCCGTCAATGGTCTGTTTAATGTTGGCACAGGGAAAGCGCGGAGCTTTAAAGATCTTGCCGAGGCGACTTTTGCG
>JBCDCD010000100.1:0-5261 GCA_039182445.1 Pseudomonadota bacterium
ATGGCGCCGCAATTCCCGTCACTTTGGTAAATTTTTCCATAGAGAGAATTTAGCCTTGCTCGGCCTGAAAATCAATAAAAGCGGCCAAAATATCAGGATCAAAAGCCCCTTCATATTTTTCGGCTTCCTGCATGCGTTTCAGGGTCTCTTCCGGGGTACGCTCGGCTGGCTGATGCGGACGGTGGATCATATCGCCATCATAGGCATCAACGATACAGATCGCCTTCATCGCCTTGCCCATATCCTTGCCTTCGACGTGATAGCGACCCTCCCCACTTACTTTTTCATGGTGATACATCTGCACCGCCTTAATCACATAAATGTGCGGATGGGTGTTAAGTTTTTCCGCTTCTTCCGCGATTGCCTGATCAATGAGGTCTTCACCACGATCAACATGTTTGCGTTTTTCCGCACGCTCTTCTTCCGTCGGACGATGCGGTAAATCCCAAATGGCGGGATCATAGGCCGGGTGGATTTTGCCCAGATCCTGAAAGAGATTGGCATTATAAAAGTTGTGCCCTGCCTTTTCAGAAAAACCGAGTTTTTCAACGAGGAATTTTTCAGTCAATTTTGAAGTGCGCTCCAAATGATGGGCTAGAATTTTGCCGTAATCATTAATGCCATCGCCGTAATGTTGAATATCTTCCCATAAGCTTTGCGCGACAGGGTGAAAATAGCTGACGAGAACCGGATCGGTTTCGTAGTCATAGCTCTCAAGGAGTTCGTCGATATTACATTCAGGTTGGGACATGCCGCTTTATAGCGGATTCTATTGAATTAACTCAATCATTTTATGCCTTTAAGGCATGCTTGGTATTTTGTCAGCATTAACGGCAGCACATTCTTCTGGAATATCTGCACAAAATGTGTCGCTCAACTGCTTAAGCGTGGTATTGAACGCTTCTATTTGTTCGGGGGTTAAGCCTTCATCGATAGCATTAACTAAATCCCATAAAGCTTCGTTCTCTAATAGACTTGGGATCGGTTCTATTTCTTGAAGGACGCTATTAAGATCATCCAACTCGATAGAAGAAAGATCAATTTCCGCCAATTGTTTAGCCAAATCCTCGTTAAACCCCTCAGGCAATTGAGATTCAACATCTTGCGCAGCCACGCTTGTTGCAAAAGCTACTGCTGCCACAATAGTAGTAGAAATTCCCAGAAAACGCATAATTCACCTCTTTTTTGAATTATGGTAATAAATCATACTTCACGTATATCTGTCAAGCGTCCTGTGATCGCCGCCGCTGCCGCCATGGCGGGACTCATCAGGTGGGTACGGCCGCCGCGCCCCTGACGGCCTTCAAAATTACGGTTGGAGGTGGAGGCACAACGCTCGCCCGGTTCAAGCTTATCCGCATTCATCGCGAGGCACATAGAACAGCCTGGCTCGCGCCAATCAAAACCAGCATTAATGAGAATCTCAGCAATCCCCTCTTCTTCCGCTTGTTTTTTCACCAAACCAGAACCAGATACCACCATAGCGAGCTTAATATTCGGCGCGATGGTTTTGCCCTCAACGACTTTAGCGACCGCACGGAGATCTTCGATACGACCATTGGTACAAGAACCGATAAAAATTTTATCAACTTCGATGTCTTGTAATTTTGTTCCCGCTTCCAAGCCCATATAATCTAGCATACGTTCGACGGATTGTTGTTTCGCTTCATCATCAAAATCTTTCGGTGCTGGGACACTTCCCGTGATTGGCAACACATCTTCCGGCGTTGTGCCCCATGTGACGGTTGGCGCGATATCTTCGGCGCGCAATGTTACTTCTTTGTCGTAGGTTGCGCCCTCATCACTCGCGAGAGTTTTCCAGTAAGCAACAGCCTTGTCCCAGTCATCCCCTTTCGGTGCCATCGGTCGGCCTTTAATGTAATTAAATGTGGTTTCATCTGGCGCAACCAAGCCTGCACGGGCGCCGCCTTCAATCGACATATTACACATGGTCATGCGCCCTTCCATCGACAGATTGCGCACCGCCTCACCCGCATATTCAAGGACGTACCCAGTACCACCCGCCGTGCCAATTTCACCAATAATCGCGAGGATCATATCCTTGGCGGTGACACCTTCGGGTAATTTGCCATCCACCGTAATGCGCATGGATTTTGCCGGTTTTTGGATCAAGCTTTGCGTTGCCAAAACATGTTCGACTTCGGACGTTCCTATCCCAAAGGCCAGCGCGCCGAAAGCGCCGTGGGTGGATGTATGTGAATCGCCACAAACAATGGTCATACCGGGTTGGGTAAAGCCTTGCTCCGGTCCAATAATATGCACGATGCCTTGACGCTTATCGGCCATATCAAAAAGCTGCACACCGAACTCATCACAGTTCTTCGAGAGCGTTTCGACCTGAATACGGCTTTCTTCATCCGCTATGCCTTGAGAGCGATCCGTTGTCGGTACATTGTGGTCACACACGGCCAAGGTGGCATAAGGTGCATAGACCTCGCGGCCGGCCAAACGAAGCCCTTCAAAAGCCTGTGGCGAGGTCACCTCATGCACCAAATGACGGTCGATCTTGATGAGACAGGTACCATTGTCATCCTCGTGAATGACGTGGTCGTCCCAGATTTTTTGAAAGAGTGTGCGTGGTTGATTTGTCATTCGGATTTTATAGCGTGAAATACGCGCTTTTTTCAAATTATTTCAATAAAAAAGGCCGCATCAAGCGGCCTTTTTAGCATTATGCTTTAAATTCTAGCTTTGAACGCGGATGAAAACATCACATTCAGAAGCCGCGTTGGACTCGTCATACTCACCTGTGGCATTCTGACAAGCGCCACCTTCTGCACGAACATCGCCAGCCTGTGGGTTACCATCATCAATTTTACGATCAATTTGACCGGCACGAACCGCTTCGACACCATTACCGCCACCTGTGTCGGCAGCAATGCCAGTAAGAACAAGGTAGTGGCCACGACGCGCTCCAGCAACCGCACCAAAAGCGCCATCATTGTCATAGCCGAGCCAATAGCCGCCATCAATTTCAGCTTCCGGCAAAGCACTACCAAATTGTGCAGTCGCCCCATCTGTTTCCACGCCAGAGATCAAATCAGCTGCCGCCAAGTGCATAAAAGCAACAGTTCCCTCATTGCCAATTGCAGGCACTACGTCAACGTTTGCACCATCGATACGGCCATTGCCATCACCGTCAACAGCACATGTTGTAACACAGTTCGCCAAACGAGCACCAACATCATCCATATCACCAGGAAGAGCAGAATATTTGTCATCAAATGTTGATAATGCACCATCAATGCCTTTGATCTGGGCAATCGTGGCAGTTGTTTGCGCATTCGCAATCAATTCCTGTCCTTTTAGAATTCCGCCAATCAACAGACCAATAATGATCATCACGATGGCCAATTCCACGAGAGTAAAACCACTCTCTTTATTATGTGTGTAAGTCAAAGTTCTTCTCCTTTTTTAATGAACCTCATAGGTTTTTATAGAGGCGCAGAAATCACGCGCTCCTAATAATAGTATGCAGTATGCCATGATTTGCGATCTCTCAAAATGATAAAATGAGGCATAGATTTCACATTTTGTGGGTAAAGCCCTGATTACTTAATCATTTGTTTACGAAATTCCGTCGGAGACATGCCCGCCACCTCTTTAAACACGCGGTGGAAGGTGGCCGGCGCATTAAATCCAGCCTCATATCCAACCGTGGCTATATCCGCTTCTGTCTGTAAAAGTAGGGTTTTTGCCTCTTCAACGCGGAAAAAATTGAGAAGTTGTGGCACTGTCTTATCAAAATGAAGCCCCACGATTCGGGATAAATGCGTTTCGGAAACCCCTAATTCCTGGGCCAAATTTGTACGATTATAGCCTGGCTCTTGGTAGACATTCTCAATGAGCATTAAATTCTCGATTTTATGAGCAACTTTGGTCTCTTCGAGCGTCAGTGTTTCTTTTTTCTCTTTATCTTTCTTTTTGATCTCAACCGGATGCGGATAGATACGAAACAGGCTCGTTGAGCCCAAATAGACAAAGCCCAATCCCAACACAGCACGGCTCAAATCAAATAATCCGCCCTCCAAATCATCAAACAATGAGAACAAATATAATCCTAAAAGCCCGATATTCATGACAATGAGGGACATCACAATCCAGAAACGCTCCTTCCCATTCACGCGCTTCGGCAAATTCGCCAAATCAGCGCGATAAATCCATATAAGAAGCAAGCCAATACAGCCAATGATGAGTGTCGAAACAACGAAATACGTTATTTGATCATCAGGATCAAAAACACCGCTTAAAAATAAAGAAACAACGAATATGATTGGGTACAGCCATAAATATAGTGGCGGCCTTTTGGTGATACGCAGTATTTGTAAAATAATAAGGGGGCTTAGGATAGAAACGAGCCCCCAACTGCCCCATAGTAAGGCATCGTAATAGCCGATTTCCATTTCCCATCGCCGTTGGGCAAGGCTCAATAGAAAAGCCAAGGCTGTAAATCCAAAAAACACAACAGGAACAATAAGTTGTAAAGGGTTTTTATTACGACCTATTAAGTGGACGATAATATAGACACATTGCACCAAGCCAAAAAGGCAAAGCAATTCAAGAATATTAAATTGGAGCAATGTCGTATCCATTAATTCTCGCAAAATTCCGGTTTTGGTATCGTATTATCGTCTTTTAAAATCGTATTGCAAATATAGTCCGTCATAAAGTTAATTTCATTGGGGTGGAGCGTATCAACATTCGAAACAAGAATATTCATCATAATTTCATAGGCCTCACGCGTGCCACCCTCTTCCGTTAATATGAAGGCTGGCATTTGTTTTGCCCAGTCCGCCAAATCAGGGCTTTTGTTATCGGCAAGTTTATAAGCAAGCTCCAAAGCACGCTTGTTATCTTTAAGCTGATGGCGCGCAATAAAAACAGCATGGCCAAGCCAACGCCATTTTTCTCCTTCTGGACGGCTGCCAATCTCTTCTAAATATTGAAGCACATGTTCAACTTTATCTGGATCTTTTATAGCGCCAAAGTAATAGGCCGCAAGAAGCGGAACGGCGTTTGATTGAGGATCCAAGCCATCAAGAACATCAAACCATTTTCCTAATTCTTGATAATTATAGTTTTTCAATGATTGGACTTCACCGCCAATATTTCCGAGATTTTGTAGCATCACGGCATAAAAGCGATACGCCATCTGATCATCGGCAAGCGCAATAAAAGACACTTTATTGTCTGCTGGTGTGGGCGGTACATTGAGCCATTGTGATTTAAGATCCTTTGTC
>JBCDCD010000101.1:0-5243 GCA_039182445.1 Pseudomonadota bacterium
CCTGCGAGCATTGCGGCTTCAAAATTTGCATACATAGAAAAGATGAAGACGGTGATTGCGCCATTGAATGTGTCCAATAATAAAGTGAGGAGCGCTAAATCTTTTCGGCCGGTTCGTAAAACATTCGTTGCGCCGATATTACCAGAACCGATGCTACGAATATCTTCTGTGCCCGCTAATTTTGTCAGTACAAGACCAAAGGGAACAGAGCCGAGTAAGTAACCGCCAATGATTGCTAATATATATGTCATGGTTATTTGCCGTTCACCAAAAGATCGAGAATGGCCATGCGCACATAAACGCCGTTTTCAACTTGTTTGAGGATGAGTGGTACGTTTGGATCGTCTGCAACCTCATCAGCAATTTCGACATTGCGATTCATGGGGCCGGGGTGCAGAACAACAGTGCCTTCTTTGGCCGCCTTTAATTTCTCTTTTGTTAAACCATATTCGGCAAAGAAGGCTTCGTTTGATTCAATGAGGCCAGCTTCCATCCGTTCCATTTGGTTGCGGAGCATCATCACCGCATCACAATCTTTTATGCCTTCTTCAAGATTCTCAAATGTGCTGATATCTTTGATTGGAAATTTTTCCGGCATCAGCGCTGGTGGCGCGACAATGTGAATGTTCATGCCGAGCTTTGATAAAAGTAGTATCGCAGAATTCGCAACACGTGAGTGCGCGATGTCTCCGCAGATGGCAATGGTTTTGTCTTTTAAATCGCCGACGGCTTCTTGCAGTGTGAAAGCGTCCAAGAATGCTTGTGTAGGATGTTCATTCCAACTATCTCCGGCATTTATAACCGGGCATTCTGCAATGGTTGATATATAATGTGGCGCGCCAAATTCTTCATGTCTGACGATAATTGCATCTGGCTTCATGGCATTAAAAGTCAGGATGGTATCGCGAAGTGTTTCGCCTTTGGTCACCGAGCTGCTTTTGGCATTCCAGCTGACATAGTTACCGCCAAGCCTGTTGGTTGCAATTTCAAAAGAGATGCGAGTGCGCGTTGAATTCTCATAAAAGAGAGAGAGTATATTCTTGCCTTTTAAAGAGTCGGACTGTTTTCCCGCTTTCATATCGCTTACGCGCGCGAGAATAAGATCAATATCTTGATCGGATAAGTCTTTGATACCAGTGAGATGTTTTGTTTGAAGGGTGCTCATCAAAACGCACTATAATCACAGCTTTTCAAAACAGGCAAGCTTTAAGAGAAGGTGCGTAAGATAAAAGGATAGTAATTCCAGGCGAAAACGATGATGATAGCGACAGCAAAACCAGGCCCTGCCGGGATTGTTAAGCGCGCCAGAGAGAATTTTTCGCTATTTTTTACTTTTTTATAAAGCGCGACCGCAAAACCAAAGCATAAACCCAAAAACGCGCCGATTGTCATGGCCATCAAGACACCTTCCATTCCGAGCCATAGGCCTCCAGCCCCCAAGAGCTTTACATCGCCCAAGCCAAGAGAATCTTGTTCATAGTAATGGTTGCCAGCAGCGCGAATGAGATAGAGTACGCCATATCCGACGGCGCCACCGAGCAAAACGCCCGTTAAGTCCAAGAGGTAGAAATCTGAGAGAAAATGAAAGAGGACGCCAAGCCCCGCAAAGGGAAAGACATATTTATTGGGCAAAAGATAGGTTTTAAAATCTATGACAGACAAGATAATAAGTAAAATAAACCCAATAGCAGCAACGCTGAGCGCAAAAATATCGTACATAATCATAAAATGCCATAACAGGAATGTTTGGGATACATTAATGAAGTGTTTGCCTGCCTCTTGATTGTGGATTATTCTAAAGCAATGATTCTACTTAAAATTTCTTAAATTCTAACCTCAAAAAAATAATATGGATAATCCTGATCCCATTCTAGTTGCTGAAGATAATGATTTTGTTCGTATGCAAATCGTTAAATATTTAGAAGATGACGGACATAAAGTCATTGAAGCCGTTAACGGCAATGAAGCCATTGATCAAGTCAAAGCCAATAAAGTTTCTTTGTGCATCGTGGATGTGCGTATGGAGCCTGTCGACGGTTTTGGTTTTATTCGCGCGGTTCAAGGATTTAAAATGGATGTTCCCTGTATTTTAGTGACAGGGGACAATAACCCCGACTTACTCAACCGAGCAGGGGAATTAAAAGTAAGTGCAATGCTTACGAAGCCGGTTCAAAAAGATCGTCTTTTAAAAGCTGTCGAGCGGACACTTGCGATGAAGAATAGGCAAAAATGATACTTATAAAAAGAATACAAATACTGACCCTTATTATTACGTCTGCATTTAGTTTGCAAGGTTGTGCCGATGCAACAATACCGGATGCGCGGAATGTGGAAATTCCATCCCCTATATCTGCGCAGAAGCGCCAGAAGGCCGTGAATGAGCGCCCTGATAGTGTCATGTATTTGCCTTTGGGTGAAGATGTTTTGGTGCCCGAACGTATGGCAGGCGATAAGTTACCAGATGAGATTGTTGGTCCTTATGAATTGCGCGGTGAAACATTGGCGGGTGCTTTGCAGCTTGTTCTCTCTGATTACGATATTTCGATCGCCTTTGAAACAGAAGAAGGGCTTGCGCGACAAGTGACAGTTGCCAACTTAAAGGGGCCCTTGAGTAAGGTTGTAAAACGCATTTGTTCTCTTGCTGATCTTTATTGTTCTTATGAAGATGGAGCTGTTGTTGTAAAAGATACGCAAACTTTTACAGTGACGTTGCCGCCGCTTACGGATGCGGATGGAAACTCTGATTACATCAATGATGTGATACAGGGGTTAACCGCGGTGATTGGTAGCAGCGGCACAGCACCTGTTTCTGATCCAACAACACGCACATTGATTTATTCTGCGACGCAAAGAACGGCGAGGTTGGCGGATAATTATTTTCAGAGATTGCGCGCGAACACAGCGATGATTGTCTTTGAAACCTATATTTGGGAGGTGTCGTTAAATTCCGGCAATTCAACCGGTATTGATTGGGACATGATAGAAAATTTTGGCAATTTTAATACAAGCATCGGGCTTGCAGGTTCTGTTGGCGCGGACTTCACGAACCCAGTAAGTATTGGTTTGCCAACCACGCAGGCTATTGGCGCGACGCCAACGGACTTGGTTGAGTTCTTATCGCAGTTTGGTGCGGTAAAAACAATTTCACAGCCGCAGATTACGGTGCTGTCAGGTTCATCTGCCCAGTTGCGGGTAGCGGATACCGAGAATTATGTTGCTGAAGTGTCGCAAACGATTAATGGTGATAATACATCGACATCTGTTAATACGGACTCTGTTGATAGCGGTTTTACACTGACTATCGGAAGCTCTTGGGATAAGGCGACTGTCTATGCCAATGTTAATATCAATCTGACCAATGTTGATCAGATTGAAGATTTTGTATTCTCTGATGGTGGTGCTGGTGGTACGGATACAATCATTCAGCTTCCACAAACAACCGAGCGTGAGCTAGCGACACAAATTCGCGTGCGCCCTGGTGATTCTGTTTTGATTGCAGGGCTTGTTCGTGAACGTGATAACTTCAGTTCGCGTGGGCCTGGTTTTATGAAGCCTGTTTTGCCAGATAGTCGCACAGCGCAGACCGATAACTTGGAATTGGTTATCTTGTTGAAGCCGCGTGTGATTGTTTACACTGGTGCGAATGATAAAAAATACATTAATTACATTAATGAAAAAACTTTATCGCGTGCTGCTGTTGCCCCTGCGGTTGTTGAGCCTGCCCCGACGCCTGCACCAACTTTACCGCCCCCTGTGTTTTCACCCGAGCCAGTTGTTGAAGCTGAACCTCTCATGCCAATCGAGGTAGAGGTGGAAGACTCAAGGGCTGTTAAAATAACACCAACGCCACAAAATGTAGCGCCTGCGCCGGCGATGCCTGAACCAGTTGTTGCACCTGCGCCAGCTCTGACAGCGCCAAGTTCTGTTTATGAAGCACCAGAGGTTTATTCGCCGCGAAGCTCTTCTAGCTATACGCCGGGTTATCTTTCTCGTTCTTATGAGAGTTATGAACCGAGCGTTTCGGAAGACATTTATAGTTTTGATTCAGAGGTATATTCTTCGCCTATTTCTCAAGAAGCGCCGTCTTCTGTGCCCACGCAAGTTACACCGCGCGCACCGGTATCTACGCCTACACCAATCAACCGGGACCCCCTCCCTATGGATATTTACCAAAGTGCGCAACCAATGAATGTTTATGAGGCCTATGAAAGGAGCCAAATTTCTAATTAAATCAACTCATTAGCGCAATTTTTCATTTGCATATCTCGGTTACAAAAAATTAGTTAATTCTGTGTTACAATAATAGTTAAGTAACGTTACAAGTTATGAAAAGGGTATAAGATCTTGAAGTTTTACAAAGCGGTAAGCGTCTCGCTTACACTCACTTTATTGTTGTTGGTATCTTATCCATATGCTTCGAATGCGCAGACGTCTGCTTTTGAAGACCCTGCGGCGCGCTCTGGTGCTGGTCAGGGTGGCGATCTTGTCGCTGTTAGTGAAAGTCTTGATTCGGGTAGTATTACTTTGGGATCATCGTCACAAACAGTGCTTCTTTTCCGCAATGATGGAACAAAACCCATCGAAACAGGAGAGATAAGTCTTTATCCTTCCTCCAATGTTTCGGCGAGTATTGGTCAGAATGAATGTTCTGCGGGGCCATTACCCCCTGCGGCAGTTTGTGCGATTTCATTATCCGTTAAAGGGCTGCAGCCAGGACGTTTTCGTGTTGAGATTTTGATGCGTCATAATGGCCGTGCAAAATTAATTACATCCAATGTAACGGGTACGGTTGAGCGTTCTGACGACACCACACAAAATGTGATTAATGACCTTGAGACTATTCCTTCAGAGTTGGAATTTGGCTCATTGACGGAGAGTCGCCCGCTAACACGTTCTGTGGTTTTAAGAAATGTAACGTCGAAAGAAGTGGCCATTGAAAATATATTTATCGAGTCAAATGATCATGCTGGATATGATCTGCGCTCAGATTGCGAAAGCTTACAGTCTGGTGAGGCGTGTATTGCAACTGTGTCATGGTCGCCTCAGCAACGCGGCCCATCTACAGGGGTCTTGGTCGTAGAGCACGATGGTCCCACTGGTGTCGTTAGTGTTCTTCTAGATGGTATATATGAGCCGAGCGCTGCTTCCGAGGTGAGTATCTTCCCAGAAGCCGTTCCTGGAAAAGGGCTTTTGACGTCATCACAAACTGAGATTGATTTTGGCAATGATATTGAAGCTACCTC
>JBCDCD010000102.1:0-5158 GCA_039182445.1 Pseudomonadota bacterium
CATGCCGCCATCATCTTCCATCTTTAAAACCGCAACCGGCACAACAGGGAGAACCGCACCCGGTGCCACAGGCAAATGACCAATGGCAATAACATCGACAGGGTCGCCATCATCAGAAAGCGTATGCGGGATAAAGCCATAGTTACCCGGATAAAACATCGGTGTATGAATGAAACGATCAACCATCAACATGCCGGATTCTTTATCGACTTCATATTTCACCGGCTGCCCCCCCATTGGGTTTTCGATGATCACATTCACCTCATCCGGTGCATTTTTTCCAATTGATAGTTTTGAAATATCCATTCTCTCTTACTCCAATCCTAAATGATTTTCTTGCGCTGATAACTCAACCGTTTTATGTGCCGCTATTGCACTCATACCACCATAAAAAAGCCCACTTCCGATCGCGGCAGCAAAAACAGATGTTAATGTTATACTTGTCCAATCTTTTAAAGTCAGCTTGACCATAAACTTACCTCAACATATAGCGTTTTTGTATCTCGCCATTTTCTAGCGCAAAAACAACTGGAACACCAGTCTCCATTTCCGCCTGATTAATCGTTTTCGGGGTTTCGACGCCTAAAATAATCAACATCGCGCGCAAGGAATTGCCATGGGCAGCGATTAGCACATTCTTCCCCTCTTCCACCATCGGCTTGATGTTGTCTTCGTAATAAGGACGCACGCGGTTCTCAACCACGTCCTGAAGACACTCACCCCCCGGTGGCGGCGTATCATAAGAGCGGCGCCAGATATGCACTTGCTCATCGCCGTATTTTTCACGCGTTTCATCTTTATTAAGGCCAGTAAGATCCCCATAGTCACGCTCGCGTAAATCTTCGTGGTAAATCATTGTTTCGAGCAAGGCTTCTTGGCCCGCTTCGTGTAAAGCCAATTCAGCGGTTTTATTGGCACGTTTGAGCGTACTGGTAAAAACCTGATCGAATATAATACCTTCAGCTTTCAAAAGCTTGCCAGCATTTTTGGCTTCTTCAATACCATTTTCGGTAAGCTCAACATCGGTAAAGCCCGTGAAACGGTTTTCAAGGTTCCATTCAGATTGCCCGTGCCGCAAAAGTACGAGGTAGTTCATTAAATGTCTCTTTTCTTATTCTTTGGGTTCAGTTGGTTCTGAAGGAACAGCCGGCTTATTCTTTTGAATATAGTTTTTCAGAGCGATCAAATTCTTCTTCACATTATCAACAGTCGCCATTTGTCCCGCCTGATGTGTTTGATAGGCCGCAAACAAAATAGCCAATTCACCGGCGGTGATGATTAATGTAATAATCGAACCCACTGCACCAAAAGCAAAAATCGCGTTAAAGATGATCATGTTAAAGACGAAAAATCCAACAAATAGTATCGCGATTGCTTTAAAGTGAGAGAGATCGACATCGCCAAAATCTTCCGCAAAAGCGAGCAAGGCGGTAATAGCCAGAGCCAAACCAATCAAACCAAGCAAGCCAAAAACACCGCCAAAGCCAACGTACATTCCGATTAAACCGATTAAGGATGTCAGTAAGCCAAAAGCACCCGAAACCAAAATCAGGACATAACAGACTTTCGCGTATTTATTGACCGGAATACCCAGTACTTTGTTGTCGTCACTCATAATTATCTACCCCTTTGTATTCATTGGATTCTTTAATAATTTAAAAGAATTGATTATTTGACACTTGGCGCCAATCATGGCATTAAAAGGCACGCTTGAAAAGGCGTTAGTACCGTTTATTCATTGATATCCGGTTGACAGTTAAGAGCTCTGTTGAGTCAGTATAATGATAGGCAGAGCGTTTACCCGTCCACCGAAGATCATTCTCTCGGACACTTCCCCTTTTTAAGTTTTACGAAACGATCCTTTTGCCATAGGGGCAAAGGGAAACATATTTACAGAAAGATTGAGAATTATGTTTAACGTATATAGAAAAGAAATTGATTTTGCTGGCCAAACACTTGTTTTGGAAACTGGTAAAATCGCCCGCCAGGCCGATTCATGTGTCATGGCGACATTGGGCGGCACAACCGTGATTTGTGCGGTAACGGCTGCTAAGTCAATTCGTGAAGGGCAAGACTTCTTCCCATTGACTGTTCACTATCAAGAAAAAGGCTATGCCGCTGGTAAAATCCCAGGTGGCTTTTTCAAACGTGAAGCCCGCCCTTCCGAAAAAGAAACATTAACCGCGCGTCTTATTGACCGTCCGATCCGCCCGCTCTTCCCAGAAGGCTTCCTCAACGAGGTTTTGGTGATGTGTACGGTTGTCGCACACGATCTTGAAAACGATCCAGACATCGTTTCCATGATTGGTGTGTCAGCGGCTTTGACCATGTCTGGTATTCCATTCATGGGCCCTGTTGGTGCCGCGCGCGTTGGTTATAAAGATGGTAACTACCTTCTCAACCCAACCTTGCAAGACATGGAAGGTTCCGAACTGGACCTTGTCGCTGCCGGTACAAAAGAAGGCGTGTTGATGGTTGAATCCGAAGCCTCTGAGCTTTCTGAAGAAGTGATGCTTGGTGCCGTAATGCATGCTTGGGAAGGTTTCCAGCCCGTCATTGATGGTATTATCGAGTTGGCTGAAATGGGTGCGAAAGATCCTTGGGATCTTCCTGAAAAAGATCCAAAGATCACAAAGCTCTTTGATGATCTCAAAGCCAAATACGAAGACGATGTCCGTAAAGCTTACGAAATCACCACAAAAGAAGACCGCTATGCGGCCAAAGATGCGGTGAAAGAGCAAGCGTTGGAAGCATTCGTGAGCGAAGAAAACGAAATCACCAAAGAAATGGTCGGTGCGGAATTCAAACATCTTGAATCCGAAGTTGTTCGCGGCAATATCCTAAAAACAGGAAGCCGTATTGATGGTCGTGACACAAAAACTGTGCGACCAATTGTTGCTGAAGTTGGTGTTCTACCGCGTGCACACGGCTCTGCCCTCTTCACCCGCGGTGAAACACAGGCGCTTGTTGTGACAACATTGGGAACAGGCCAGGATGAGCAAATTATGGACGCGCTTGAAGGTGAATATCGTCAACGCTTCATGTTGCACTATAACTTCCCACCATATTCTGTGGGTGAAGCGGGTCGTGTGGGTCCTCCAGGACGTCGTGAAATTGGTCACGGTAAACTGGCGTGGCGTGCGATTAATCCTCTTCTCCCAGAAGCGGAAGAATTCCCATACACCATCCGTAACGTCTCCGAGATTACTGAATCAAACGGTTCGTCTTCGATGGCAACTGTTTGTGGTAGCTCACTGGCGATGATGGATGCTGGTGTACCCCTCGCCCGCCCAATTGCGGGTATCGCGATGGGTCTGATCAAGGAAGGCGATGACTATGCTGTTCTAACAGACATCTTGGGTGATGAAGATCACTTGGGTGACATGGACTTTAAAGTGGCCGGTACGGAAGATGGTATTACATCGCTTCAGATGGATATTAAAATCACATCGATTACCAAAGACATTATGCAGATCGCCTTGGATCAAGCCAAAGACGGTCGTATCCACATCTTGGGTGAAATGAGCAAAGCGATTACAGAAGCGGGTTCTATGTCTGAATACGCACCGCAAATCGTTTCGATGCAAATCAATCCCGATAAGATCCGTGAAGTGATTGGTACAGGTGGTAAAGTGATCCGTGAAATCACCGAAACAACCGGTGCGAAAATCGATATTGATGATGACGGCATGATTAAAGTCGCCGGCATGAACCAAGAGTCAATCGACCAAGCCGTTGACTGGATCAAAGGCATCACCGATGAGCCAGAAGTTGGCAAAGTCTATGACGGTAAAGTCGTGAAGACAGTTGATTTCGGTGCGTTCGTGAACTTCATGGGCTCCAAAGACGGCCTCGTGCACATTTCTGAGCTTGCCGATGAGCGTGTTGCGCAAACAACCGACATCGTGAATGAAGGCGATGAAGTCAAAGTTATCTGTATCGGTATGGATGATCGCGGCAAAGTGAAGCTTTCGATGAAGCGTGTCGATCAGGAGACTGGTGAAGAGCGTGAACCTGCGAAGCGTGAAAAGAAAAAGCGCGATGACGAGGAAGAAGCGGCTTAATTAGCTATACTCTCTAAGAATTTGAAAACCCGCTTTAATAGCGGGTTTTTTTAATCTTCCTCATCAAACCAGATATCGCAGGAATAATCCCATTTGAGTTCCTCGCCCGCCTTGATATCGCGCGCGGCGAAAACCGTGATGGTCATATCCTCATCATCATTTTCCATGTAAATGGTCGGGTTTTTTGAATGGTTATAAAGCATAATATATCCAAGCGGCATGCAATGCTCTGCCCCCTCTTCATCCGGATTCCAATCAAGCAAATACCCATCAGGCGGGCTGCCATCCTCAGGCACTGCACTCGCCGGGACAAGGATCACTGGCCCCTCTTCGATCTTGGTGCCTTTGGGAATATCCTCAAGCGCGAAAACACCGCGACCCCGATCTGTACCGCTATCCTGCCAGGCGATCTTCGCGCCCAATATACCGAATGTCTTATTCATTTACTCCCCATCATCCTTATGTTACAAAACGCGCCATGTCGCTAAAATTACCCAATGTTATTGGCCACCGCGGAGCCGCGGCCTATGCGCCGGAAAACACCCTCGAAGGCATTCATACCGCCGCCGATATGGGTGTAAAGTGGGTTGAGCTCGATGTCAAACTCACAAAAGACGATGTCCCGATTTTATTTCATGATGAAGAATTGGATCGCACGACAAATGGTTCGGGTAACGTTGCAGAAACCACTTATGATGACCTCAAACAGCTCGAAGCTGGTAGCTGGTTCGCCGATAGTTTCACTGGTATTAAAATCCCGACGTTAGAAGAAGCGATTGATGCACTGATCAATCGTGACCTTGGTTTGAATTTGGAAATCAAGCCCTGCCCCGGCCGTGAAAAAGAAACAACAGAAGTTGCATTGGATCTTCTCTCACAATATTGGGACGATCATAACAATTTATTGATCTCTTCTTTTCAGCATGTGTCACTCGAGGCTGCGATGGATGTTGCCGAAGATTGGGCACGCGGCTTATTGCTGGGCGGCGATGAGTTACCCGACAACTGGCTCGCGCTTTGAATAGCTTCAGGTGAAGCCAATTTCACCCCAAAATTGATTGTTTTTGCGTTTAAATAGTCCGCAATCTCGAGCC
>JBCDCD010000103.1:0-5082 GCA_039182445.1 Pseudomonadota bacterium
AAAGGGTTTGCTGTCATCCTTCCGACGCCATGGAAAAGTGATGACATTCTATACAACGCAGCACTTTTTATACAAGACGGTGAAATTAAGAACATCATTACGAAATATGAGCTGCCGGATACGGGAGTCTTTGACGATAAGCGGGTTTTTACACCGGGTGCGCTTGATGATCCTATTGAATTTAACGGTCACAAAGTCGGTCTAATGATTTGTGAGGATTTATGGCATCCGACGGTCTCCAATTACCTTAAAAATCAGGGCGCAGAAGCGCTGATTGTTGTGAACGGTAGCCCTTACTACACTGAAATTAACGCGCATCGTACAAAGCAAGCCTCATCGCGTGTAGAAGAAACGGGTCTACCCCTTCTCTACGTTAACCAAGTCGGATCACAAGATGAATTGGTTTTTGATGGCCGTTCTTTTACCATGAATGAAAAAGGGAAGATTGAAAAACAACTCCCCGCGTTTAAAGAACATATTGGCGTTTTAAAAAATCATAAAAACGTTCCTTCTCTCTCTAAGGAAGAAGAGATTTACAGCGCCCTTGTTCTGGGCGTACGTGATTATATTGAGAAAAATGGATTTCTCGGCGTCTTGATTGGCTTATCTGGCGGTATTGATAGCGCCTTAACAGGCGCCATCGCCGTTGATGCGATTGGCACTGAAAAAGTTCAATGCGTTATGATGCCGTCAAAATATACCTCAGAAGACAGTCTTGAAGATGCCAAAGAATGTGCGTCTTTGTTGGGTGTCGACTACGATATTATCCCCATCAAGCAAGGGGTAGAAGCAATGGATGAAACATTGATCAATCATCTTGATCCATTGAAAAACTCATTAGCTTTTGAAAATATTCAATCACGCCTTCGCGGACTGATCCTGATGGCCTTATCCAATGCGAATGGAAAAATGCTGCTCTCCACCGGCAATAAATCTGAAATGGCCGTTGGCTATGCAACCCTTTATGGTGATATGTGCGGCGGGTTTAACGCGCTCAAAGATGTTTATAAAACTCAAGTCTATGCGCTTGCGAAATGGCGTAACAAACAGGGGAATGTGACTCCAGAACGGATTATCACAAAAGCGCCGAGCGCGGAATTAAAAGACAATCAAACCGATCAGGATAGCCTCCCTCCCTATGATGTGTTGGATAATATCTTGATTGATCTAATCGAACATAATAAAGCACCGGAAGACATTAATTATGATACGGAGACTGTCTGGAAAGTTTGGAAATTATTGGATCGTGCCGAATATAAACGTCGCCAAGCACCACCCGGTACAAAAATAACCGCCAAAGCTTTTGGCCGTGACCGCCGCTATCCGATTACCAATGGGTATTTTGATACGAAGAGTTAAGTATTAACCTAGTGATACTATATTAATCGACAGCCCCCTAAAAACATGACCTTTACTATATAAGTCGTTCGCTTTTTCTTGCGCCTTATGACACATAGTCTCACATGTCTCATGAGTTCCAGGATAAATAGCTTGTGTAATACTTTGGGCATCATCAATTAATGCTTCTGCGCAATTAAAGTCAAAACCAAAGATCTCAGATAAAACAAGGGCTTCCCCAACAGTAGCATCATAATTTGGATCTTTATCTATAACGACATGCCATTCAAGGGGTTTACTACCATGGGGTGGCGGCTCTAAACCTTCCACCTCTGTTAATTTTAAATCGTAGAAAGTATAGGCATTAGGGTCATATAAGTTGGGTAATTTACTTTTGGACATAGTGCACACCTTGGTTTACAAATACATATAAGAATTTAATCAACATTATGTCAAGGCTATTTTTATGACTGTTAAGGTACGTTTTGCCCCCTCACCCACCGGCTATCTTCATATCGGTAATGCCCGCACGGCGATTGTCACCTGGCTGTTCGCACGCGCGGAAAAAGGACATTTCCTGCTCCGTATTGATGATACCGACCGTGAGCGCTCCAAAGACGAATATGAACAAGCCATTGAAGACGGTTTGACTTGGCTTGGCCTGAATTGGGATGAAAAAGCCAATCAAAAAGACCGTATGGATCGCTATAATGAAGTCATTGAACAACTCAAAAACGATGGGCGTCTTTATGCTTGTTACGAAACACCGGAAGAGCTTGGCCTTAAACGGAAAACACAATTATCGCGCGGTGTACCGCCAACCTATGACCGCGCTGGATTAAGTCTTACCGAAGATGATATTACAAAATATGAAGCCGAAGGGCGCAAGCCACATTGGCGTTTTAAATTGAACTACGAACTCATCCAATGGAATGACCTCATCCGTGGTGAAGTTAATTTTAACGGAGCGGACTTGTCTGATCCTGTTGTCTTGCGTGAGGATGGTAGCCCACTTTACCACCTCTGCTCCGTCATTGATGATATTGATTTTGAGATCACCCATGTTGTGCGCGGCGAAGATCATGTTTCCAACACCGCAACACATGTGCAAATGTTTGAAGCAATTAGCGGCAAAGCCCCAGAATTCGCGCATTTAGCTCTCATTGCTGATGCGGAAGGCGGTAAACTCTCCAAACGTTTAGGCTCTCTTAGTGTGCGTGACATTCAAAATGACGAAGGCTTAGAAGCGATGGCGATTAACTCGCTGATGGCACGCCTTGGCACCGCCGATCCGATTGAGGCCTATACAAGCATTGAGCCGCTCATTGAGGCTTTTGATTTTAGCAAATTCTCGCGTAACCCACCTAAGTTTGACACAGATGAATTGCTCCGCCTCAATGCCAAGATTTTACACGACACAGATTTTGACGCTGTCAAAGATCGCTTGAGTGAAATGGAATTGGGTAACGCCGATGAATCCTTTTGGAACAGCGTGCGCACGAATATTGAAAAACTCGAAGAAGCCAAGGATTGGTGGGATATAATTCATAATCCCGTCGCTGCGAATATGAATGATGATGACAAATCTTTTACTGCGCAAGCCGCGACACTCCTACCTGAAGGCCCATGGAATGAAGAAACATGGAGTGAATGGGTGAGCAAAATTAAAGAGCAAACCGACCGTAAAGGAAAAACACTCTTTATGCCGCTGCGTCAGGCGTTGACTGGCATGGATCACGGTCCGGAATTACCTGTGTGACTCCCCCTTCTCGGCCCAGAAAAAACCAAAGAAAGATTACAAGGGTAAGATGATTTTCTCCAAACAAGCTGTTCAAAACAGACATGGAAAAAATATTCTGGTTCATTATGAGCCCTGCCCTAAAGCGAGTAACCAGTTAGCCGTTATCCAACATGGCTATAGCGGCTCTATGAATGAGGTTCATATTAAGATTTTTGGGAAAACCTATCTTGATAATGGGTATAACGTTTTGATGTTGGATTGCACGAATAGTCACAATGATGCGGATGGTATTTTAGAAGATAATACAATCCAAAGTCATTATGACGATTTAGAAGATTCTATTCAGTGGGCTGCGACACAAGATTGGTACCAAGAGCCATTTTCCTTAGCTGGACATTCTTTAGGCGGTTTATCGATCATGGCTTACGCAGGTAAAAACCTAGAGAAAGTTTCGTCTATTTTCCCCGCCGCGATGGTTGTAAGTGGACAATTACTTGAACAACGTTTTGAGGAAAATGACCCTGAGTATATGAACAAAATGCGCACCGAAGGCAAAGTTCAAGTCGATTGTTCATACAAGGAAGGCGTGACAGGTTTTCGACCTTATTCTTGGTTTGCCAGCATGTATGACTGGGACGCTCGCGAATACGCGAAGAATATTAATGCCCTTGCCCTTTGTATTGTTGGAGATGAAGATTATTTAACGTCTCCTCAAGATCAAAAAGCCGTGTTTGATCACTTAAAAGGTCCAAACAAAGTTCATGTCATTAAAGGGTGTGATCATTGTTATGAAGGCAAAGAGGAAGAACTTTCCACCGTTCTTGATCAATTGCTCAAAGAAATCAATGATTGATATTATCCTCGTGAATCCGCAGATGGGCGAGAATATTGGTGCCGCCGCGCGGGCGATGGCTAATTTTGGCCTGAAGAACCTTATCTTGATAAACCCGCGGGATGGTTGGCCCAACAAAGCAGCGGAAGCCAATAGCGTTGGTGCGTTTGAGCATCTTAATGACATCAAAGTCTTTGAAACGCTCAAAGAAGCGATTGCGCCTTATCAAGTTATTTTTGCGACAACCGCTCGCCCCCGTGATATGCGTAAAAAAGTTTTCACGCCGCAAAAAGCAATTGAAAATATTTTAAAAGAGAATGCCAGAACCGCAGTCATCTTTGGTGGCGAACGGGCAGGCCTGAGTAATGATGATATTGCCCGCGCTCATCATATTATTACCTTTCCAACGAATGAGAATTTTTCTTCTCTCAACTTAGCCCAGAGCGTCTTACTGATTTGTGCCGAATACGCTCGGCAAAATCTAGAAACCGATGAACAAACACTCCCAACGGGTAAGTCAGAACTAGTTTCCACAGAAGAATTGAATAAGTTCTTTGATCGATTGGATGCTGAACTCGAAAAAGGTCAGTTCTTTCGTAATCAAGATATGAAACCAACAATGATGAATAATATCCGATCACTGTTTACCCGCGCTTATCTAACCGATCAGGAGGTAAAAACTCTTCACGGTATTGTTTCGTCTTTAATTAGTAACAAAACTAATTAGGCGATGGAATTACAGGCGATGGTGTAATAGTAAATGATTGTTCTGCTTCCATCTGATAAGGGAAATTAAATGGATCGGCGCTTTGATGAAACGTGCCTTTAGCTGTTATACCGTCGCCAGATTCAAGCTCTACTGTTTCGCCTAAAGAATAGCCTTCAAACTGACCATCCGGAAAATCATGACGCCAACTTTCAAAATTAGAATATTCTTCATGCCATTTTAAGCCCTTGCTATCTATACTCTTTTCTGCGCCTGATGATTGCAATGCATCTTGATCACTTTCTGCACCAAACTGTTCGGGCGCAAGAGTTCTTGTGGCATCCAGAAACTCTGTAACATATTGTTGCTCGAGCAGGTTATCAGCAAAAGCACCTTGTTCATTCAGGTCTTTTACAGTTTTGTACATTAATTTAGGATCATCTCTTAAAATACGATTCCCCTCTA
>JBCDCD010000104.1:0-5036 GCA_039182445.1 Pseudomonadota bacterium
AGCAGAACAGGCAGCTTTTCTATTTCAATATCTAATGCTAAACAAATTGGTTCTAAAGTTTTAGCTCTAGGGCTTTTTACTTTTCCGTTTTCGTACTCACTAATTCTTGTGTGTTTGGATTCGTCATCAAAAGCTAAAATCGCCAATTCTATTGAACCCATGTCTCGCTCGATTCTTAATTTTTTTATAAGAATACCAAATAAGACACCGTCAATTTTATCTTCGTCTGTTTCAGCCATGTAAATGACATAAAACAGAATATATCGTTATGTCAACAGTATTATCGTAAGAAATTAACGAGTGTTAGGTCGCTAATCAACGCTGTCACACTATAAGAAGCTTCCAAACTAACCTGCGCTTGTTGAATTTTTGCGACTGTTTCATTGAGATCAACATCTTCGACATCCGCGACAATTGTTTTTAACGCGTCTGATTGATATATATATGACTCTTCAATTGTTTGTACTTGTGCTTCGGTCAAGGACAAACGATAAATTTCACGATCAATTTTATCGGTGGCTTCGGCTATGGTGGCGGCCAGATCATTAATCACGGCATAAAAATTTGCTTGTTGCTCAGCATCAGGTGTTGGCGGTGGCTCGACTGTTGGATCGAGCGGGTTCGGGGTATCCGCAGCGCCGGGGGCAAATTCCGGCGGTACCATGTCTTTAACCACGCCAATCGCGAGCAAGACCTCACGGAGCCCTTCTGTGTTGGCTAGCACAGTATATTCAAAATCGGAATTCTCATCGACGCGGACACGAACGTCGCCTGTTGTACCGCTAACAAGGGATGTAGAGTATCCAAGGATCGTATCATTGACGTTTTGGTAAGCATTTATAAATTCATCAGTGGTAATTAAACCGGCACCCCAATCACCAATGAATCCGGATTGCTCAAGCGGGGGATTGACAAGACGGTCATCAGGATCGGGAACATAAGTTCCTAAGAAAGTTGAAAATAGACCGTCATCATCAATAGGTTTGACAGATGAATCAGATCCTGCAAAGAGATAACGATCACCATCACGCATATTCATTAGGTCAATAATATAATCATAAACGTCGACAGCGAGCTCTTGTGTGGTTTCGAAGTCTGGATAATCTCCACCTTGCGGTGCAATGGTTAAACCGTTCAATAAGTTGTTAGCTTGTGCTTTTATTTGTTCTAATGATGTGGTCATCAAATCTATACGGCGGCTCGCGTTTTTAATATTGGTAGTGTATTGATCCAATTGATTCAAATCCGCACGGGCACGTTGAGAGCGCAACACATCGCCATCTAAGCCAGAGAATTGTTGGGTTTTCTTTCCTGTTGCGATCTGCGTAGAAAGAGTATCCAAGATATTTTGCTGGGTTTTTAAACGGTCAATCCGGTCAATTGCTTGTCCTAAATTTGAAATACCGGTCATGGTTTTACTCCTTAGTAGAAATTCCTATTATCTAAATGAGTTAATTAAATCTTCAAACATTTCATCCGCCGCTGTGACGGTTCGTGCAGCGGCTGCATAAGCTGTTTGCACAATAATCAGGTTTGACATTTCTTCATCGATGTTGACGCCTGAGTCATCCGTAAACTCACGCTGTAAAATACTGCGAAGTGTGTCTTCATTTTCAAATGCACTTTGCGCTGCCAGATAATCTTGTGATGTTTCATCAACAATTTTCTGCGCGTAATCGAGAAGATTTGTGGCGCTAAATATTCCTGTTTCAATCCCGGCATTAGGCCCTAAAAATTCATTGCGGAAGTTGGTAAAAAGCCCGGAACCATTGGATATTTCAGAGACATAGGTTACATCAGTAATTGGTGAGCTCTCTGTCACAGGTGGTCCCAAATCAAAGCTGCCAAAGATAGCAGAAACAATATTGATATCGTCGGGTGCACCATTGGCCGCGGCATTGGTTAAAAAGGCGCTTCCTGTAATTGTTAACTCACCACCATATTCTTCTTGCGTAACGGCGGGTCCGAAGTTTGTATCGTCAATACCAGGTCTTAAAGTAAGTGTTCCGGTTAAAGCATCCACCTCAACAGATAGACCAGGTACACCAACGCCTGTTGTTGCGTTATAAGTGAGTTTGGTTTCTAAATCGAGAATTGTGTCTTGTGGCTCAATGGTAATTGTATAGGCAGGATCATTCCCTACTTGTACAGTGAAACTAGGATCTTCAGTTGTATAAACGCCTTCTTGAATACCCAACGCATTGAGAGCGGCGGTGCCCATTGCTTCAGAACCAGCGGGGCCGACAAAGCCACTACCATCAATCGTTACATTTCCACGGCTTTCAAAGACAAGCTGGCCGTAGGTGTTGAGGCTGACAGCGGCCTCATTGGCGGCCAAGCCAGCCAAGCCAATTTGCTCATTAATTTCTGCAACGAGCTGTTCACCCGCATTGGCACCGGCTTCGAGACGTGCCTCAGAAAGCTCAATGGTGATTGTTGTTGGGCCAAAGGGAGTTGGACCGCGAAGGTCTTCAAAGGTAATTTGAAACGCATCAAATCCAGGGTTAGGAAGTGCCGGTGCGATTTGAAAGTCAGTAAAGATTTCAGCAAAAGAATCGATCAGTTGTGTTGGATCGTTAATCGTTGGGTTCCCATCATCAATTTGTGTGAAAGATGTGAAATCAATACCAGCAACAACTTGGTTTCTTGATTCTAAACCAAGCAAGACTTGTAATTCAGTGTTGGCGCCCGTATCAGTGAGATCAATGGTTCCAATCGCGGTTTGGAAATTAATTTCACCGAAAACATTTTCAAGCACACGCTTAATAACGGAATTATCACCTGTTGGGATATTCACATCAGCAACATAGGTTCCGCTTTGTAGCAACCTATTGTCATTCACAATTTGATTATTCACCTGAATATTACGCGCAAAATCAACATAATCGACGGAAACAGGGGGGTCGACAGAGGGGTCCGGCGGATCATTCAGCGGCACATTCCCATCTTGATCCGTGAAGAGGCGTAGCCCCTGTAAATCCATACGATGAGCGAGTTGGAAGGCTAATTCATCTAGTTGGGCGTGATAAGAGGGCAGGACATCATCACGCAATTCAAGCAAACCGCCAATCTTCCCGCCAATTTCACGCTCGGTAATATCCTGGCGCGTTTCTCTATTGTTTGTTGTCGTAACAAGAATAAGACCGCCTACTGTATCCGGGTAATATTGTAGAGCAGAGAGTGGCTGTGGTTCTATTTCCAAACTATTGGCAAAATCACCGGCGAGTTCTTGCCCTTCACGTGTTTGTACAACGAGTACACCGTCGGCACGCTCAAAGAAGGATACATCAATTTGCTCTGTTAATGATTTAATCGCGATATCGCGTTGATCTTGAAGGCCTGCAACAGAATTACCGAAGTTTTCTGCGCCTTTAATTTGAAGATTGATGTTGGCAATCTCTGCAAGAAGGTTGTTGACTGTGTTGATAGATGTTTGCAGATCACCTTGCGTGTCATTGCGCAGTTGTGTCAAAAGATCGGCGTAGTCATTAAATTTATCAGCAACAATACCAGCTTGGTAGACGGTTTGTTCTAAAGCATTGGTATCATCTGGAATGTCGGAAAGGGCGCTGAAGCTATCGCGCAATTCGGCGAGCTTAGTGGCAATCGAAAATTCTTTATCTGGCGGACCATTAAAGGTTTGAATTTGTTGCAGATAATCAATTTGAACACTTTGCATGGAAGAAGCGCTGATCTGTGTCCATAAATCACGCTGCAAGTTCATATCGACCTGGCGAATAACCGTTTCGGTTAGCACACCGACGGTGGTACCGGTCTCGCGTAAAACTTGCGTACTTTGCGGCAATATTTGCCTGTTATAGCCCTCTGTTGTCGCATTGGTGACGTTATTGGAGATCACGGCAAGCTGTTGCTGGGCAGCGCGAAGGCCAGTAATGGCAGTGTTAAGTGCCTGAAAAGTCATGCATTTTTCCTTTATCTGTCATAACAGCACAGGGCTGTAAAACATTCTTTTTCAAAGGATAAATTGCAAGGATAATGCCAGTTTATTGGTTGCCGAAGTTAAGAGGTGGAAGGGTGAAAGTTGACGGTGGATATTCACTTCTGTCCAACACTCTATTACCTTCCGGTGTTATTCTTACGGTGAAATCGGTTCGGTCGGATGGACCGGTTCCATTTTCAAGGTTTTCTCGGCGATTTTGTTGTCCTTCCTCAGGGGCGATTTCAATCGTCACAACATCGCGGCCTCTCTCTTCTAGAAGGTCATCATATTCGTTGGGATTAGGGGTATCACGCGGTATATCACTGCTACCGTCAATGTGTGCAAGCCCTCTGTGAATAATTAAGGAGCCATCGCTGTCAAGATTGATCCCAGCATCTTGAGCTGCTTGAACATCACTTCTGTCATTCATACTTTGATCTTCTATTCTTAATAATTCTTCATAGCTACTTATGCCTGATGTTTCTCTAACTAAGTCGTCTAATATTGCCAATTGTTCTGCTTCACTTGCGCCTTGTAAACGACTTTGTAATGCGCGATCACTGCTAATTCTGCTCACAATTCTATTTGTTACATCAATTGTGACGGCTCTTTCAGGATCTACATCATTGGCGATAACGGGAATATCTCGATCATCTGCTGCTGAAGCCATTCTATAGAGGGAGTTTATGCCGTTTCTTTGATCTTCATCAAGCTCACTATAAGGGATATTTCTGAATGATTCTAACTCTGCTGTATATTCATCAAAGTATTCTTGGCTGATGACACCTTGATCCAGTAATGTTTGAGCTGCTGATATATCATCGTCAATAAGAGCGTTACCCCAATCTCTTGCAAAGTCTTCAATCGTATTATTTCTTAAATAATCTGGTGTAAAAATTTCTTGCATTCCTGGCGGGTATTCCAGCAGAATGCCTTCTATTTGACCATCACTTGCGTTCCGAACGAGCTGTTCAATGTCATAAAATGTATCACCAGCCTCACTATGGTACTCTCCGTAAATAACATCCATCCCAGCATCAATCGCGGCATCCCCAATACTTATCGGTGTACGGTTTGGATCTGTCATGATACGCGC
>JBCDCD010000105.1:0-4974 GCA_039182445.1 Pseudomonadota bacterium
TTGAACCTTCTCTTTGAACGATTTTTGAATCCGGAACGCGTGTCGATGCCGGACTTTGATATCGACTTTTGCCAAAGCCGCCGTGATGAAGTCATCGCCTATGTGCAGGAAAAATATGGCCGTGATCGTGTCGCGCAAATTATTACCTTTGGTAAATTACAAGCCCGCGCCGTCGTGCGTGACGTTGGACGTGTGCTTCAAATGCCTTATGGCATGGTTGATCGAATTGCCAAAATGATTCCGAACAATCCGGCGAACCCGATAACGCTGCAAGAGGCGCTTGATGCCGATCCGGATTTCCGTCTTGAAATTAAAAAAGAAGAAACATCCGAAAAACTCATTGATATCGCGCTGAAGCTTGAGGGTCTCTATCGCCATGCTTCGACGCACGCGGCAGGCTTGGTGATTGGTGATCGCCCGCTTCATGAACTTGTGCCAGTATACCGCGATCCGCGTTCTGATATGCCGGTGACACAATTCAATATGAAGTATGTGGAGCAAGCAGGACTGGTGAAATTCGACTTCCTCGGTTTAAAAACCATGACGGTCATTCAAAAAGCCGTCGAAACAATAAAAGACGTTCATGATACGGACATCAATATTCTTGAGCTTCCCTTCGATGATGAGAAAACATTTGAAATGCTCAAAGCGGGGAATAATATCGGCGTGTTCCAGGTGGAATCGGCTGGCATGCGCGATCTTGGAAAACAGATTGGTATTAGTAACCTTGAAGAGCTCTTGGCGGTTATCGCACTCTTCCGCCCGGGTCCGATGGAGAACATTCCTGTCTATCTTGAGAATGTGAAGAACGAAGACAATATCGATTACATGCATGAGAAGCTCAAACCGATCACGCAAGACACCTATGGGGTGATGATTTATCAGGAACAAGTCATGCAGGCAGCACAGGTATTGGCGGGTTATACGCTCGGTGGTGCGGATCTTCTTCGCCGCGCGATGGGAAAAAAGATTCAATCCGAAATGGATGCGCAGCGCGAAATGTTCGTGAAGGGTGCGAATGACAATAACCAAATCCCCGAAGAACAGGCGAACCATATCTTCGATCAAATCGCGGCCTTCGCCGGCTATGGTTTTAACAAGGCGCACACCGCGGGTTATGGTCTTGTATCTTATTGGACAGGCTGGCTGAAAGCTAATTATCCGGTGGAATTCATGGCCGCTTCGATGACTCTCGATGCTGGCAACACGGATAAGCTCAGCGTATTCAAGCAAGAGCTTGATCGCATGAAGATCGATCTACTGCCGCCGGACATTAATAAGTCCGAAGTGATGTTTGCGGTAGAAGATGAAAAAATTCGTTACGCACTTTGTGCCTTAAAAGGTGTCGGGGAAGGGGCGATGGAAAAAATCATTGCCGAACGTAAAACCAATGGTGAATTCAAAGACATGAATGGCTTTCTCTCGCGCCTTGATAGTCGTGTGATGAACAAACGTCAGTTTGAAGGTCTGATCGCCGCGGGGGCGTTTGATTCTTTTGGTCATGATCGTGCGACCTTGATGGGCAATACGGAGATGATGCTGCGTCACGCGAGTGCTTTGGCGGATGAACGGGAAAGCGGACAGTCCTCGCTCTTTGGTGGTGACGATACGCATTCGGAAATGCCGCCGATGCAAGATGTCGAGGCATGGGATGAATTGGAACGGCTTTCGCATGAATTTGGCGCGGTCGGTTTTTATCTCTCGGCGCATCCGCTTGATAGCCGCACCGAACAGCTTGAGAAAATGGGGGTGACGCCGTACGCGCATGCGGCGGCAAAGCTTTCCAATCAACGCTCCAATCGTTTGCAAATGGCGGGAATTCTTATTCGCAAACAAGAACGTGTGTCGGCCAAATCCGGCAATAAATTTGCCTTCTTACAAATATCGGATGCGACCGGTGTGTATGAAGTAATGATATTTTCTGACACGCTCGCCCGCACACGCGATTTCTTGGAAGCCGGCACCGCGTTGCTGGTGACGGTGGATGGCGAAAGCCGTGATGATGAATTGCGCTTTACGGGACAGATTATTGAGCCGCTCGAAGATGCGGTGGCCCATAAAGTGCGCGATCTTAAAATCTGGATTGATGCCGCCGAACCCATCCAACACATAAAAAGCGGTATTGAAAATGCCGGGCCGGGCAATATTAAAATCCACCTTTATGCAATGTTACCCGATGGCCATGAAGCCGAAATCGAAATTAAAGGCCGTCATGAAATTCCACCGCAGCTGATCAGTATGCTCCAAAAATCCCCCGGATTTGTAAAGCATAGTGAGGGTTAAGGTGCTGTTCCGCCTTGCGGGCCTTCAGAATTAGCAGGTGTTAGGCGTATTGTTCCACTAATAGAATCACCAGTGCGTTCTACCATTTCAAAAAGCGTTTCTTCTTTTCCTTCTGGAGGTGGCAGAGTGCCAGGCAATTTGTGAGGAAAATTATAGACTCTTGCAAGTTCTCCATGCATTTCCAAACGAATTCCACTTAAAGCTTCAATAATATCTGGACAGGCATCAACAGTTTCTTGCCATGTCAGAGAATTTGCAGCTCGGTAAAGAGTAAGACTTAAGGTGCTACCATTAAATCGGGTACTGGATTGATGATATAAAAAATCCGCGCTATATGGTGTAGACCGTCTTTTTTTAGAAACAGGAATTTCAAACCCATATAGGGTAGCTTCCCATTTTAAGGGTATTGCTTGAGATAGTTGAGACATTGTTTCGGCATCAAATCCAGAAAGTTCTAGAGTGATGTCACTTTCTTCTATCGCCTTACTGACACGATTGTCCCATCCCGACGGTATAATGTAACCCATTGTTATTCTCCTGTAATAATTAAATGGGTTTTTAGCAAATATACTAACATTATGTCAATATACAATTTCCTTGCATTTCTTCTAAAAAACCCGTACAAACCGCCTCAACAGCCATTATTGGCTGAAATTCACAGATGTGATTCCTTATCCAGTGCGGGAAACCGTCAAGGCGCATCGAGGACATAACTGGTTGAAACTAAAGGAGAATTTACCATGCCTATGCCTACAGTAAAAATGAAAGACCTGCTCGAAGCAGGCGTCCATTTCGGTCACCACACACGTCGTTGGAACCCGAAAATGCAACAATATATCTTTGGTGTGCGGAACGGCGTTCACATCATCGATCTACAACAAACAACACCAATGCTGGGCCAAGCCCTTGAAGCGATGCGTGATATCGTCTCAAAAGGTGGTCGTGTTCTTTTCGTGGGAACGAAAAACCAAGCCAAAGATAAAATTGCGGCGAGCGCAAAGCGTTGTGGTCAGTACTACGTGAATCACCGTTGGCTCGGTGGCATGTTGACCAACTGGAAAACAATTTCTAATTCAATTAACCGTCTTCGTGAAGTTGATGACATTCTTTCAAAAGGCGATGCGTCTGGTTTGAAGAAAAAAGAACTTCTAATGATGGAGCGCGAGCGCGATAAGCTTGAACTTTCATTGGGCGGTATTAAAGACATGGGCGGACAACCTGATGCAATTTTCATCATTGATGTCGATAAAGAAGACATCGCAGTGAAAGAGGCCAACAACCTTGGTATTCCTGTCTTTGCTGTGATCGACACAAATGTTGATCCAGTCGGCGTTGATTACGCTATTCCGGGTAACGATGATGCGCTTCGCGCGATCGCTCTTTACTGTGATCTCTTCGCCGAAGCGATCTTGGATGGTATTTCTGCGGAAATGGCACAATCTGGTAAAGATGCTGGCGCAGCCGAGAATGTTGAAGTTGTTGTTCCTGACGCCAAAGAAGAAAAGGCCGAAGAAGCAAAAGCGGAAGCACCTGCTGAAGAGACTGTTGTTGAAGCGCCGAAAAAAGCGGCAGCGAAATAATTTTAAGATAAAGGAAATAGAAAATGTCAGAAATTACAGCTGCAAAAGTAAAAGAACTGCGTAAAAAGTCTGGTGCCGGCATGATGGATGCCAAAAAGGCACTCCAAGAGGTCGGAGGCGACATGGAAGCCGCCGTTGATTTCTTGCGTAAAAAAGGTCTTGCGAAGGCAGAAAAAAAATCGAGCCGTACAGCGGCCGAAGGTCTTGTGGCAATTGTGGCACAGGGCACACAAGGTGCTGTGGTTGAGGTGAACTCTGAAACAGACTTCGTGGCGCGTAACGAACAATTCCAAGAGTTCGTGAAACAAGTCGCGGAAAAAGCAACCGAAGTGGATAACACAGAGGCGCTCATGGCTGCTGATCTTGGTGGTAAATCTGTTCAGGATACTTTAACAGACAACATCGCCACAATCGGTGAGAATATGAGCATCCGCCGCATGGAAAAACTTTCCGTCAATGACGGTGTTGTTGTTGGCTATGTCCACAATGCTGTGGCGCCTAATCTTGGTAAGATCGGCGTGCTTGTTGCGCTTGAATCGACGGGTGATAAAGCGGCGCTTGAAGCATTGGGTAAACAACTTGCGATGCATGTTGCGGCGGCTTTCCCGAAATGTTTGAACGCAGAAGGCGCGGATCAGGCTGAATTGGATCGTGAGCGTAACATCATTCGCGAACAAGCGTTGGCCGAAGGCAAGCCGGCGGACATCGTTGAAAAAATGCTCGATGGCCGTATCAAGAAATACTTGAAAGAGATTTGCTTGATGGATCAGATCTTTGTCATGGATGGGGAAACTACGATTGAAAACCTCGTGAAGAATGCTGAAAAAGATGCTGGCGCACCGGTTGAGCTAACGTCGTATTCTCGTGTTCAGCTTGGCGAAGGCATCGAAAAAGAAGAAGAAGACTTCGCCGCTGAAGTCGCCAAAGCCGCGAACGGTTAATCTTTTCTACGATAAGAATTTAAAGAGCCGCTTCCATAGCGGCTTTTTTCTTACCTTGATATTCAGGCACGCCGCATCGGCGGAAGTATTCATGCGCTGCTTCTTCGCCGCCGATTAATACATGAAGGTCGCGGATCTTTAATTTTAAAAGTGAATCTTCTTGTTTAAAA
>JBCDCD010000106.1:0-4966 GCA_039182445.1 Pseudomonadota bacterium
CTGTATGGTTTTATCATGTCAGCTTTCGTAAAATGGAACCGTAGAAAAATCAAGTTACCGAAATGGAAAGAGTATCCAAAAAAAGATTAACGCTTTAAACCACCCAAAACGCCGCGAATGATTTCGCGCGCAATCGTGCGTCCTAAAGATGAGCTCATTGAGCGCACGATAGATTTTACTGCTGCTTCTCCCACCGATTGACGGTTTGAGCTGCGCTTTTTGGTTTTGGCTTTTTCGGCTTGTTCTTGGGCTTCGGCAGCTTTTTTCGATGCCTCTTCCGCGCGTTTTTGCAGCACTTCATAGGCACTTTCGCGGTCTTGTGTTGTGTCATACTTCGCCCCGACACCATCAGCCTGCATCGCCATGCGTTTGGCATCAGCACTGGCTGGACCTAAACGTGACATAGGTGGACGGACGAGCGTGCGTTCAACCATCGACGGATTTCCTTTGCCTTCCAATGTCGAGACAAGTGCTTCTCCAACCCCAAGGTCGGTAATCACATCAGCAACATCAAATTTTGGATTTTCGCGATAAGTTTCCGACGCGGCCTTGATCGCCTTTTGTTGTTTTGGTGTAAAGGCACGCAAGGCATGCTGCACACGGTTACCAAGCTGCCCTAGTACTGTATCAGGAATATCCGCAGGATTTTGCGTGATAAAGAAAATCCCAACACCTTTGGAACGAATCAAACGCACCACTTGTTCGACTTTTTCGATGAGAGCCTTCGGTGCATCATCAAAAAGCAAATGCGCTTCATCAAAAAAGAAAACAAGTTTCGGTTTTTCGGCATCGCCCGCTTCTGGCAATTCTTCAAACAGTTCTGAAAGCATCCAAAGAAGGAATGTTGCGTAGAGACGCGGGCTCTGCATGAGTTTATCAGCGGCCAAAATATTGACCATGCCTTTGCCGTCCATGTCATTGCGCATGAAGTCTTTCAGCTCGAGCGCCGGTTCACCGAAGAATTGAGCGCCGCCCTGATCTTCGAGGCGCAATAGTGAGCGTTGAATCGCGGCAATAGATTGTTTGCTCACCATACCGTAAGTATTGGAAATTTCTGATGCCCGATCCGCCATTGAAATCAGTAACGCGCGTAAATCTTTCAGATCAAGAAGCAACATACCTTCTTCATCGGCCAAGCGGAAAGCAATATTCAAAACGCCTTCTTGGGTGTCGTTTAATTCCAACATCCGCGCCAAAAGGATCGGTCCTATTTCAGAAATAGTCGTACGAATGGGATGGCCCTGTTCTGCAAACACATCCCAGAATGTTACAGGGTATGTACGGGCTTTATAGTCTTCTAAACCAATGATATTGGCGCGCTTAACAAGAAAATCCTCCATTTCTGATGGTTGACAAAGACCGGATAGATCGCCTTTCACATCCGCCATAAAAACAGGCACGCCATTATCCGAAAAACCTTCCGCAAGGTTTTGTAACGTTACTGTTTTCCCTGTTCCTGTTGCGCCCGCAATCAACCCGTGACGGTTTCCCCATTTCAAATCAAAATAAAGTTTGTTGTCAGGGTTGTCGGTTTCCGATCCAACATAAATAGCGTTTTCTTTTTCAGACATCATTATTCCTAAAGATTCTTTGTTTGGTAAAAATCAAATTGGCGGTCATGCATTAATGATGGCACGGAATGGCGTGCTTTTGTGACATTTAGGAAATCAAGCTTCCACGTAATAACACCGGGTGTGTTTTCTTGTCTTTCATTAAAGACCTGTCCCCATGGACCGATAATCATAGAATGCCCATGCGTTTTTCGACCGCCCTCGTGGCTACCACATTGCGCCGGTGCGATAATATAGCTACCCGTTTCAATGGCACGCGCTCTTAAAAGGGATTCCCAATGCGCTTTTCCGGTAAACTCCGTAAAAGCAGAGGGCACCGCAATCATTTCTGCACCTTTTTGGGCCATCGTTCTATAAAGATAAGGAAAACGTAGATCATAACAGATACTCATGCCGAGCTTGCGCCAATCGGTATTGGCCACGATGGCTTTATGACCGGACATCGTCGTGTCACTTTCTTGATGCTTCTCACCATTTTGCAGCGCCACATCAAAGAGATGAATTTTATCGTAAGAGGCCAGAAGTTGACCCGTAGGACGAAATAGGAAACTGCGGTTCACCAAATGTGTCTCAGAGACTTTAATTTTCATCGACCCAATAAGAAGCCAGATTTTTAAGCTTTTTGCGAGTTCGGAAAAAACAGGTACCCCAGGGTGCTCTGTATCACTCATTGCTGTTTGCAATGTCAGCGTTGGATCTTTGCGAATAAAATCTGTATTTTCCGGCGTGGCAATAAATTCTGCGCCTTGAAGCGCTGCACTTTTTACAAGCTCAGCTGCCTGAACAAGATTTTCTTCTATTTCGGGCCCGCTATTCATTTGAACGCAGGCTACTGTTACATCATCTACCATTTTTTATGACTCTCTTAATAATTTATCGAGCTCCCCTTTTTCATCAAGCGCATAAATGTCATCGCATCCACCAATATGTTTATCATTGATAAAAATTTGCGGTACTGATTTTGGTCCCCCAGTGCGCTCGACCATTTTGGCGCGCGCCTCTTCATCTCCAGTGATGTCGTAACCAACATAATCGACACCTTTTTTATCCAATAAAGCACGGGCACGTGTACAATAAGGACAGGTCGTCCAATAGTAAATTTCGACTTTTGCCTGCACATTTCCATCAAAGGGGCTCATATTTTTATCCTTTATCTTTATCGCTTAACCCAAATACTATAAAACATAGCTATGAAAACAAAAGTCTTGATTGCGGGTGGTGGTATTGCCGGGCTGGCTTTGGCTCTAAAACTAGGGGAAAGCGGCATTCCTTGCATCGTGATTGATCCACAGAAGCCGCAAAAATATGATTTTAAACAACATGGCGGCCGTACGGCGGCGCTTATGGGCGAATCAATTGAGCTTCTGAGCGATCTCGGTTTATGGGATATCATCACGCAAGAGACCGCGCCGCTCGAAACAATGCGCATTATTGATGATAGTTCCAGCCGCGCGGATCCTGTTCAAATTGATTTCAAAGCGCGCGACGAAGGCATTAACAATTTTGGTCACAATGTACCGAATTGCTATCTTCGATCTTTGTTGTTTGAGCAATGTAAGAAACAAAAAAATGTGACATTGCTTGTGCCATCAAAGTTAGAAAAATTTGATGTACTACCGAATAAAGTCATCGCTGTTTTGGATAACGGTAAAAAAATTGAAGCATCACTGCTTGTTGGTGGTGATGGGAGAAACTCTCTCGTACGACGCAGCGCTCATATTGATATCGATGAAATTGATTATAAACAGATGGCGATCACCTGTCTGATTAGTCACGAAAAAGAACATGGAAATATTTCGGTCGAGCATCATCGTCCCGGCGGCCCGTTCACATTGGTGCCGATGCCGACAAAAAACGGTAAACAATACTCTAGCGTTGTCTGGGTTGAAGATACCGATGACGCTCAAAGCTTTATCGCGCTTGATAAAGAGAGCTTTGATACGACCTTGCAACAAAAAACCAACAATATTTGGGGGTCGATCGCCGTTGAAAGCGCGCCCGAAGCGTGGCCGCTAAAGGCCTTGCTTGCCAAAGAAATTATCGCTGACCGTGTTGCCCTTATAGCAGAAGCTGGCCATGCAATGAGCCCAATTGGTGCGCAAGGATTGAACTTGTCTCTGCGTGACGTAAGCGCTTTAGCGAAAATCATTATCGATACCATTCAATTGGGTGGTGATATTGGTAGTGAGATTACCTTGAAACAATATGAGCGCGCACGCCGTCTTGATTGGCAGACGCGTTTCCACGGCGTTGATCAATATAACAAGATCGTCAGCAATAATGTGGTTTTGTTACGCGGCATAAGACGTGCCGGTTTAAAAACCATTAAAACAATTCCTGCTTTTAAAAACTTGGCCGTAAAAATCGGCTTGCGTCCCGCCGCTTAAAATTTTTCGGGTTTAACCACGCGAGCAAGCGTTAAAATAGATACAGAATTCACATCACATTTGAGTAGCTCTTTTGTGCATTCATTGACGGTTGCCCCCGTCGTATAAACATCATCGACCAAAATAATGTTTTTTCCTTTTAGTCGTTCAATATATCGCGGTGCGACTTGGAACGCTTTGCGGACATTCTTTTTTCTTTCCTTCATATCCAAATGCCCCTGGGTTGGTGTCGCCCGCAGACGCGTCAGCGCGTTCAATACTGTCTTCACACCCGTTTCCTTGGATAGATATTTCGCAATCAAAGCCGATTGGTTAAAACGACGGCGAATGAGGCGCGTTGGATGAAGGGGCACTGGCACAAGATAATCGGTCTCTTTGAGAAGCTCTCGCCCCGCCTGTAACAGCCACGGCATAAAAGTCGGCACGGCATGGGTTTGGTCGCCATGTTTGAAGCCCAAGACAATATCACGCGACGCATCATCATATATAAGAGCGGCGCGTGCCTGATTATATTGGGGTGGGTATTTCATACAGCTGGCGCATAAATGGCCGTCATTCAGCCCTTCAATGTCAAAATCAAAGGGAAAGCCGCAACTATCGCATTTTGGATCACTGATGAAGTTTAAATCCCGCCAAACAGTGGGCGAGACCATGCCTTGGTCATTCACAATCTCCCCGGTAGCGATACAGCGGGGCGGCAATAGGAAATTAATCATTTGATGTAATATTGCCATAAAAGCTTTCCTATATTACAGTCCAAGCCAATATGACTCAGATGTCCGCAAAGAGTATGGCAGATAATTTTCATGGAGAGCAACCCCCGCTGAAAAGCGAGGAAGATGTGCCATTTCTTGATCCTTTGGCGCCCAAAATTATTGCCAATGAAAAGCTGAAAGACATCCCCTCGCATATTATTCGCCAAGCTTGGTTTACCACGGCGCATCTGCTTTTAGAGGATGGCGCGCAGGTTCTCGATATTAAGTGCGGAAACGGCATCAATGCCTACAC
>JBCDCD010000107.1:0-4910 GCA_039182445.1 Pseudomonadota bacterium
AATCTCCTGCATTGGCCTTCCTGATTGGTGGGATGTTGATTTCTGCTTTGGGCAGTAAACTTCAGATCCCAACAGCGATTTATCAATTCTGTGTGTTCATGTTGCTCCTGCGTATCGGTATCAATGGCGGTATGGAAATCCGCGAAGCGAATATCGTTGAAATGCTCGTCCCAATCGTAATGACGGTTTTAATCGGTTTGATTATTGTCTTTGGCGGCGCCGCCATTTTATCACGCCTTCCCGGTGTCAAAAAAGAAGACGGTATTGCCACTGCCGGTCTATTCGGCGCGGTCAGTGCTTCGACCCTCGCCGCCGCTATGTCGGTTTTGGAGTATGACAATATTACCTACGAAGCCTGGGCCCCTGCTCTTTATCCGTTCATGGATATTCCCGCCTTGGTTCTCGCCATTGTCTTGGCCAATCTCTATTTTGCGAAAACCAAAAAAGATGATGTAAAAGAGACAAAGATTTCAAAAATCATTAAAGACAGTTTACGCGGCTCTGCGCTCTCCGCGCTCTTACTCGGTATGCTGCTCGGCTTATTCGCCAATGTCGAGGCGGTCTTTGACAGCTTCTATGACCCGCTCTTCAAAGGCTTACTCTCTATTCTCATGCTGACCATGGGGATGGAGGCCTACTCTCGTTTAAGAGAGATGAAGCAAGTTGCGCATTGGTTTGTCATTTACGCTGCAGCCGCACCCATCATCCATGGTTTGATCGCTTTTGGCTTTGGCTACATTGCTCACGTCACTGTTGGCTTTAGCCCGGGCGGTGTAATTATGCTTTCAATTTTGGCGGCCTCAAGCTCTGATGTTTCCGGCCCACCTACCTTGCGGGCGGCGATCCCGTCTGCGAACCCATCGAGCTATATCGGCTCATCGACCAGTGTCGGTACACCGATCGCGATTGCGGTCTGTATACCGCTCTTCATTACATTGGCTGATTGGGTTTTTGACGTCGGGCTTTAACTTAAAACTTTTGAGGGCGGATAATCTCAACGTCTTCAATGTAAGTGATCCCTGAATAATTATTAAAGAACTTCTCCGTCACTTTTTCGGCAATGGTCCGGGCAACCTCGTCACTTGTTGTGATAATTTCAATTTTCACATTCACATAGCTATCGGTCACAGAATTGCGGCCTTCGGAACGCACACCGCGACTGCCTTTACCACCAGCCGTCATGACTGTATAACCCGACGCTCCATTTTCTTCGATAAATTCTTTGACCTCATCGACGATCAATTTTTCGGTAATAATGACGATTTTTTTGGCTTTATGTGACATGCCTAAGAATTTAATACAGCTTCATGAAAAAAAACAGATAAATTTTGGGAAATTATTGGATTTCCTTACTTTTTCCGTTGCTTTCGGAAGCTTAATAGACTACTAAATCATTTTCGGTGACTAGAAAAATAACGTAAGAAAAAGAGCCGAAAAACATGCCCAAACGTACCGATATCCAATCCATTCTCATCATTGGCGCAGGCCCCATTATTATTGGCCAAGCTTGCGAATTTGATTATTCCGGTACACAAGCCTGTAAAGCCCTCAAAGAAGAAGGTTATCGCGTCATTTTGGTGAACTCCAACCCGGCGACGATTATGACCGATCCGCATTTGGCTGATGCGACGTATATCGAACCGATCACCCCTGCCGTTGTGGCGAAGATTTTAGAAAAAGAAAAGCCAGATGCCGTTCTCCCAACGATGGGCGGACAAACCGCTTTGAACACAGCCCTTGCCCTCGCCGAAGATGGCACGCTCGATAAAATGGGGATTGAGCTTATCGGCGCGAACCAAGAGGCCATCGCCAAGGCCGAAGACCGCGATCTTTTCAAAAAATGTATGGATGAGCTCGGGCTGGATTCAGCGAAATCAATGCTGGCGCATAACCGTGAAGAAGCCACTGCCGCGCTTGAAGAGATTGGCCTGCCCGCCATTATCCGTCCAGCTTTTACCATGGGCGGTACAGGTGGCGGTATTGCCTATAACAAAGCCCAATACGAACAAATCACAGAAGAAGGCATGGATGCCTCACCGATCAATCAAATTCTCGTCGAAGAGTCTTTACTCGGCTGGAAAGAATATGAAATGGAAGTGGTGCGCGACAAAAATGATAACTGCATCATTATTTGCTCTATCGAAAATGTAGATCCAATGGGTGTGCATACAGGTGACTCGATCACCGTTGCGCCCGCCCTCACTCTCACCGATAAAGAATATCAAATCATGCGCAATGCTTCACTCGCGGTGCTGCGTGGTATCGGCGTTGAAACCGGCGGGTCAAATGTGCAGTTCGCTGTACAGCCAGAGACCGGACGTTTAATCGTCATTGAAATGAATCCACGCGTATCGCGTTCGTCGGCCCTCGCCTCGAAAGCAACGGGTTTCCCGATCGCCAAAGTCGCGGCAAAGCTGGCGGTAGGCTATACACTCGATGAATTGGACAATGATATTACAGGCGGGCGCACACCCGCCTCTTTTGAACCGACGATTGACTATGTGGTCACAAAGATTCCGCGCTTTAATTTTGAAAAATTCAAAGGCTCGGACAAAAACCTCACCACCGCGATGAAATCCGTCGGCGAAGTCATGGCGATTGGCCGAAACATGGAAGAATCTTTCCAAAAAGCGCTGCGCTCCATGGAAGAAAATCTTCACGGCTTTGATGAAATACAAATTGGCGATGGGGAGAACCCACACCCCGATCAACTCCGCGCTGCGATCGCACAACCTACACCACGTCGCCTGATGTATGTGGCACAAGCCATGCGTCACGGCATGAGCGTTGATGACATTCATGAGATTTGTAAAATCGATAAATGGTTCCTGCATCGTATTGAACGCATTATCAAAGCCGGCATAGAAATTAAAGAAAACGGCTTACCGATTAATGCAAAAGGCTGGCTTGATGTTAAAAAACTTGGCTTTTCTGATAGCCGCCTTGCCGAAATTGTTGGTGTTGAAGAAAGCGCGGTGACAAAAGCCCGCATCAAACACGATGTACGCCCTGTTTATAAGCGTGTCGATAGCTGCGCCGCAGAAATCCCATCCGAAACCGCGTATCTTTATTCGACTTACGAAGGCAATGGCTTAAGCCGACCCGAAAGCGAATGCGAACCTTCCGATAAAAAGAAAGTCGTTATTCTCGGTGGTGGCCCCAACCGCATCGGCCAAGGAATTGAATTTGATTATTGCTGTGTCCATGCTTGTTACGCGCTTCAGGATGCTGGTTATGAAACCATCATGATCAATTGTAACCCGGAAACCGTTTCCACTGATTACGACACCGCCGATCGTCTTTATTTCGAACCGCTCACAGCTGAAAATGTGATTGAGATTATTCATGCCGAAAATCAAAACGGTTCTGTAGAAGGGGTCATTGTTCAACTCGGCGGACAAACACCGCTCAAGCTCTGTCACGATCTGAAAAAAGCCGGCATTAATATTCTTGGCACCGATCCCGATGCGATTGACCTCGCTGAAGATCGTGAACGCTTCCAAAAGCTATTGAAAAAACTCAAACTCCGTCAGCCAAACAACGCTCTCGCCTTCTCCAAGAAAGAAGCCTTGGAAAAAGCGGAAGAAGTTGGCTTCCCGCTTGTGATACGCCCTTCTTACGTCTTGGGTGGGCAAGGCATGGAAATCGTAGGCTCGATTGAAGAAGTTGAAAAATATATGAACCGCGCGGTGAAAGTATCGGGTAAAAACCCGGTGCTTCTTGATCGTTACCTCAAGGGCGCGATTGAAATTGATGTTGATTGTATCGCCGATGGCAAAGAAGTTTATATTGCCGGTATCATGGAACATGTCGAAGAAGCGGGTATTCACTCCGGTGACTCAGCTTCCGTTCTTCCACCGCATTCACTGCCTTATAAAACCATTCGTGAACTTGAGCGCCAAACAACAATGTTGGCCAAAGCCTTGAAAGTGAAAGGCCTGATGAATGTTCAATTCGCGGTGAAGATGAACAAGCATACCAGCGAATATGATATGTACATCTTAGAGGTCAACCCGCGTGCCTCACGCACCGTACCGTTTGTTGCCAAAGCGACCAACGTCCCTGTCGCCAAAATCGCTTCGCGTGTCATGGCTGGCGAAAAACTCAGCGCGTTCCGCGACCAAATGATTGGCATGGCCGCCGATCATACGGCCGTCAAAGCCCCGGTCTTCCCGTTCAACCGCTTCCCTGGTACTGATGTTATTCTGGGTCCGGAAATGAAATCGACCGGAGAAGTGATGGGCCTCGATGCTGACTTCGCACAAGCCTTTGCCAAATCACAAGTCGCAGCAGGCAATGTTTTACCGACTGAAGGCACCGTCTTTCTCTCCGTTAAAGACAGCGACAAGGAAGACCTCATTCCGATCGCCAAAGAGCTCGCCGAAATTGGTTTTGATTTGATTGCCACAGGTGGGACTTGTACGAAATTACAAGAGGCTGGATTGGACGTGAAACGCATCAATAAAGTTATGGAAGGTCAACCGCATGTCGTTGACTCCATCATTAATGGCGAAATTGATTTCCTCATTAACACTACCAAAGGGCCACAAGCCTTAAGTGACTCCATGAGTATTCGTCGCCAAGCGGTGATGCATAAAATTCCTTATTTCACGCTTTTAACCGCGGCGCGTGCTGGCATCCAAGGCATTCGCGCTCTGAAATCCCGCAATATGGATGTGAAACCACTTCAGGATTATTTTGATTTCGAAGAAGATTTTGACGAAAGCGAAGCCGCTTAAGATAATGCATAAACAGCAGCGGTTCCAGCAATAGCGACGCCACCCCAAGTTGCTCCACCTATAGCCGCAAGTGGGTTAGTGCTTAAATTTTCCTGACTACCCATAGATTTCGCAACAAACTCTCCTGCTAATACGCCAACTATAGCTGAAGGAACACCTGTAAAAGATGCG
>JBCDCD010000108.1:0-4899 GCA_039182445.1 Pseudomonadota bacterium
AAGAACCATTACATTTAAAGATAGTTTTTTCATTTTATTTTCCTTCTACCATTAAATTAAGGTTTTTTTGTTTAATATTAAACGACAGGGAAGCTGTCAATACTCTTATAAAAACGGCCTCCCTTTGGAAACCTAAAGACACTTATACATGAGAGTGTCTTTCGTGATAATAGTTTTTTTTTAGAGTATTGACAGCTTCCCTGTCGTTTAATATGAAACTAAAAAAACCTTAATTTAAGGGTAGAAGGAATATAAAATGAAAAAACTAGCTTTAACTGTAATGGTTCTTGGTTCAACAGCAGCTTTGGCCGCTTGTTCAAGTAACGAAACTTACACAGAAGACGTAACTTACTCATCTGGTCCTTACGCTGAAGAGCGTACAGTTGGTACAGCACAAGAAGCACCTGTAGTACGCAGCGCTGCTCCAGTGTTCCAAGAAACACAAATGAAGTAATTCTCTTCAATAAATAATTTTAAAGGCCGTTTGAAATTCAAGCGGCCTTTTTTATTTCTCTTTTTTTGATAGAATGTATTTATGAAACAATTATCAAATATCGCTTTACGTTTATTATGGGTGATCATCGCTTCAGTCGGCGGATGGTTACTTTACCTGATTAATGTCAACCTGATGATCTATACAGGATTTTTCGCTGGTGAATCTGTTAGCCAAGGTGCAGGCTATGTACTCGTAGAAAAAGTTGTGATTGTCTGGGCTGTATCAAGCCTTCTGTGCTTAGGCTCTATCTTTACGCAATCAAAAACACGCTTGGTGTTTTTAAGTCTGCCGATCATTTTGCCGACAGTCTTTTCGCTGATTTATATTCTTAGTCTTTAATTGTTGTAAGTGATGCTGCGCGCTGTCGGCGGAATAACAACCTCTTCTGTAGAGGCGTTACTTACTTGTTCTTCTTCTTTTGATGCCTTCACTTCTTGTTTTTTTGGCATAGATTTTTCTTCTTGAGCGCTCTCATCTGTTACGACAGCCTTACCACCACCTAAAATCTTGATCGGATAGCCTTTATGATCACGCACAGCAGCACGGACTTTTTCCCAATTAATATCCTCTTTACGCCCACCGGCTTTCTCATTGATACGGCGAATATCTTCTTTGGTGATTTCGTAACTATCAAGCTGTCCTTGCTCTTCAATCTTTAATGACTGCTCTTGTGTTGGACTGACCTCGACATACAAATCATCACCAACCCAACCCACTTTTACGGGCTGATCAACAACAGTGACGAGCGTGCCAATCGGCACCATGCTATAAAACTCTCTTACATCTTCTGGATACATGCGCATACAACCGCTGCTCACACGACGGCCAATACCATAAGGCTTGTTTGTGCCATGAATAAGATATTGCGGCCAACCAAGATACAAAGCATGTGTGCCCAACGGATTTTCCGGTCCCGGAGGCACAGAAACCGGTAGTTCGGGATCTTCTTTACGCATCCGTTCTGTCGGGCGCCAAGTCGGCCCTTCCTTTTTACGCGTAATAGTCGTACTGCCTGTTGGGGTTTCTAAGCCTTCACGTCCGACACTAATCGGAAAGGTTACAGGTGGCGCGCCTTTGTCTTTGAAATAATAAATCCGCATTTCCGCAAGATTAATCACAATGCCTTTGCGTGGCGCCTCTGGTAGTAAGTGCTTTTGCGGGAGAATAATTTTTGCGCCCTTTCCCGGAATCCAAGCATCCAACTTCGGGTTCGCCGCCCGCAATTCCACAAAGCCCAAATCATTATCCCGCGCAAGATGGATCAGCGTGTCTTCAAAAGCAGCGCGATAGGTTTTCGTCTCACCAAAGTAATCTTTGTCATAGGCCTGCGATGGTGCCGCAAAGCCAGCCAAAACAATGAACAAAAGAGCGGAGAGACGATTTTTCATTTTACGAAACCTTTTCCTTAAAAACTTGCTCGACTTTGTCCATAAAACCCGCTGTTGTCAAGAATTCCTGCCCTTTTCCGACCAATAGCGCCAGGTCTTTTGTCATATGGCCCTGCTCGACGGTTTCAACACAAGCTTGCTCCAATTGTTCTGCAAAATCCTGCAACGCTTGATTGTCATCAAATTTGCCGCGATAGCGTAGCCCTTGCGTCCAAGCAAAAATCGACGCAATTGGATTGGTCGATGTTTCATTGCCTTTTTGATGCTCGCGATAGTGACGCGTCACCGTCCCATGCGCCGCCTCTGCCTCAACCGTCTTTCCATCCGGCGTTAACAAGACAGATGTCATCAAGCCGAGCGAACCAAAACCTTGCGCCACAATATCCGATTGCACATCACCATCATAATTCTTACACGCCCAGACAAAACCACCTGCCGATTTCACTGCGAAAGCGACCATGTCATCAATCAAACGATGTTCGTACCATAATTTATTCTTCTCAAACTCTTCTTTGAATTCAGAATCATAAACGCCCTGAAAAATTTCCATGAACTTGCCATCATATTGTTTGAGGATCGTATTCTTAGTCGAGAGATAAACAGGATAATTTCGCTGCAGCCCATAGTTAAAACAAGCCCGCGCAAAACCACGAATGGACTCTTCCAAGTTATACATGCCCATCGCCACACCGGGCGCTTTAAACTCAAACACATCCCAACTTTGTGCCTCACCGCCATCTGACGGTTCAAACACCATCTTGAGTTTGCCCGCCTGCTCAATCTTCACATCAGTCGCCTTATACTGATCACCAAAGGCGTGTCGCCCAATCACCATGGGCTTTTCCCAGCCTGGCACATATTTGGGAATAGAAGAAATGACAATCGGTTCACGAAAAACCGTTCCACCCAAAACATTCCGAATGGTTCCGTTCGGCGATCGCCACATCTTTTTAAGATTAAATTCTTCAACGCGCGCTTCATCCGGGGTAATCGTCGCACATTTCACACCAACACCATGCTCTTTGATGGCATTCGCCGAGTCAATCGTCACCCGATCATCGGTGGCATCACGGTTTTGAATAGAAAGATCATAATATTTTAGATCAATATCCAAATAGGGATGAATAAAACGATCCTTAATCATCTGCCAGATGATACGGGTCATTTCATCACCATCCAATTCAACAACGGGATTATTAACTTTGATCTTTGACATGAAATTCTCTCCTCTTATTAGAGAAGATTCTACAAAAATTTCATGGCACAAAAAAGGACTTTAAGAGGCGCTTTGTGAGTCCGTATTCTTCTTACTACCGCGGCCATTACGCATAATCTCGATTTTGCCGCGCAACTGACGAATGAAGGACTCTAACTTCTCACTCCGCGCAATTTCGACCAGCTGGTTTTTCGGTCCTGGGGAAGTAGCCACAAACAACACTCGATCTGGGCCCAGCTTGCGCTTCTCAATGGTCACTAAAGGCGTCTTGCCTGCCTCTTCGCGAAAAGAGATATAGTATCGTCCATTGATCTCCGTAAAAGAGAAATCACGAAAAAGACCATTAAAGACATTCTGGCTATAAATTTGGAAAATCGCGCCGAATTCCTTACGGCTATACCCTATTTTCTGACTGAAAGGACTATTTGTTGTCATTTATACTATTATAGCCTATTTTACATTGGAAATCGCGAAAAATTTGCGTAAGTTATTGGTAAATCATACTTTATTTGTAAGGAAACTCCTCGATGGCTGACATTTTTGACGAAGTGGATCAGGCGCTTCAGCAAGAAAAATTAGAAAAAATATGGCACGACCATAAAGAAAAAATCGTCGGTGCTTTGGTGGGTATTTTGCTGCTCACTGCCGCTTTTACTTTTTACAATAGCTGGAACACAAAAAGAGACGGTGAAGAAACAGCCCGTTTGATCACAGCGCTATCCGCCAATGACCAAGATCAAATCACGACAGTGGCGGACGATAGCCGTGCTGGTATCGAAACATTAGCGCGTTTTGCCAATGCCGGAAAAGCCATTGAAGATGAAAAACCAGAAATCGCTACAGAACAATATGCGGCCATTATCGATGATAACGCGCCCCGCGCGCTTGAAGATTTCGCACGGCTACAAATCACCAAACAAGGCGTTGACGATCGATTGGATTACTTGAAGCCAGTCTTAGCAGACGATAAAAGCCCTTGGCATTGGCATGCCCTTATTCAAGCGGCCAGTATCGAGGCAGAAGAGAATGGCAACTATGCCAAAGCTATCTCCTACCTTAATCAATTTGACGCTGCCGAAAATGTTGGTACGACGCTCAAGCAACGTGCGGATGCACTGCGCCATATTTACACACTCAAGCAAAAGAGTGCTGATGAAAGTAAAGATGAGAGTTAATCATGAAAAACTTTCTTCTTTTTATTCCATTGGTTGTCTTAATTTCCGCTTGTTCTTTATTTAGTGGCGAAGAGGAAGCGCCGCCTTTACCAGGCGAACGCATCTCTATTCTTGATCTAGAAGAAGAGCTCACACCTGTCGCCGCGGAATTAGCGGTGCCAATCGAAATTACTTTGGCCGACCCTAATCAGAACTGGCCACAATCAGGCCGTATCCCCCAAAATCTCATGGGTAACCTGGAAATGGCCGATATCAAAAATCTGGATATGATCTGGAAAGCCGATATCGGAAAAGGAAGCGCAACACGCCTTCCCTTAACGGCACAACCAGTCGCCCTGGATGGACGGATTTTTGCGATCGATACCAAATCAACCGTCAGCGCGTTTGACACGCAAACAGGTCGTTTGATTTGGGAACGTAACGTTAGACCCGAAAGCGAAGATGAAAGTGTGATTGCAGGCGGCCTCGGTGTTGATGGTAATCAGTTGATCGTCAGCGCCGGCTATAATGAAATTCTTTCATTGGATGTCACCAATGGGAAAATTAATTGGCGTACCGCGATGAGTGCGGGGTCACGCGCAGCCCCAACCATCGACGGCAATCGTGTTTTTATCAAAACGTTAG
>JBCDCD010000109.1:0-4877 GCA_039182445.1 Pseudomonadota bacterium
GAGCGGAAACTTTAAGCGGAATTCATGAAGATGCCGTTCGCTGCGTTTTTGACGAGAGACTCAATAGATTAAAGCGCTTATCAGATAGGCCATCAGAACAACTCGGCGCATTTGTTTCAGTTAGTGATGACGCTATACAATTTTGGAGAGCGACCGCCGAATTTCCTGAAGATCGCCCAGGCAGACGACAACAACTATCAGAAAAATTACGAGGCTTCTTTGATAGAGTAATACGATATGCTGAGCATCATCAAGATAGCAATCTATCGAGCACTGAAACAAAAATAAAAAAACGGGTTATACAGCAAGCCACATCCCACAAAGCTACATTAGCCGCTTAAAATTCTTCTGAAGCGCTGCATCCAACTCTTCTATTGTTATAGATTAAGCCTTTTTATTGAGGTAAAGAGCCATAAAGCTAAGGATGATCGCAGAACCAGATACCAAGGTCATGATCGTTCCTGGCACAAAATTGTTGTAGCCCGCCAAATCGATGAAAACAAAATAGCCGACATCAGCCAAACCACCAACGAGCGCCGTAACCCAAATCGCCGTGATGTTTTTTCGCCAGATAAAAACGGCGCCAACAATGGTCACAAGCCCGAACCAGAGTAAATTAAAACCATGTTGGTTAACGATGCCGCCAACCGCATCAGGATAAACCATTTCCAAAGAAACTGGATCGACGCCATCCGCAATTGCCTTCACCGCAGTGGCTGTATCACCCTTAACGGTCATAACACCCGCCAGCGCATGAACGAGCCCCCATATAATCCAAAGAATAGCTGAAATTCTTAGAAGAAATACTTGTATTCCATTTACTGCGCTCATGATGTTATCCCTGTTGTTTGTTTATAATGAGAAAGGAAAACATGTTTGTAAGGCTTGATCAAGTTCTTCCATAGTGGCACTCACACCCAAATCATTAAAACTGGTGACACCGGCATCTGAAATACCGCACGGAACGATCCCATTAAAATGTTTTAAATCAGGGTTTAAGTTAATCGAGATACCGTGATAGGTCACCCAATGGCGCACACGCACGCCAATCGCGGCGATTTTTTTATCCGATCCGTTTCGATTAACCCAAATACCGACGCGCCCTTCGCGTCTTTCTCCAATAATATCAAACTCTTTGAGTGTATCGATAATCCACTGCTCTAGATTACAAACATATTGCTTAATATCGGGTGTTTTTTGTCGCTTTTTAAGGTCGAGCATGACATACGCTACACGCTGTCCCGGCCCATGATAGGTATATTGCCCCCCGCGCCCCGTTTCAAAAACCGGAAATTGCGGCTTGAGCAAATCTTCCGCCTTCGAACTCGTCCCGGCTGTATAGAGTGATGGATGTTCCAATAACCAGACTTGTTCGTTCGACTCTCCCGCACGAATCCACGCGATACGCTCTTCCATCGCTGCTACTGCATCAGGATACGCCACAAAGTCTGTTGATTTTTTCCAATCGATTGTCATTTTAAGTTATGTATATAATAATCTTGTATGAATACAGAATTGGTCTAATATAACTTTAAATAAAGCTCAACATATATATGGAGACAAACATGCAAAACGCTTTAAGCGCTGCAAATCAGGGGCATTTAGTTGATCAAATCTATCTCGCAGGTCTGTTTCAAATCGACGATGACGAAATGCTTGGAGCTGTCGAAGCATTACACGCAGCACAAGGACACTCCACCCTCGGTGATATTCGTGGATTAAGTATCGGGGATATATTCGAAGGCGTTCAGATAAACGATGAAACAAGAGCCCGCTTCATTGCTACTTTAAAACCATACGAAGAAGATCTAGGACTTAGGTTTGAACAATAGAGACTAAACATCAATTATTATGACGATTTATCCACTCGATACCGTTTTTGACTTTTCATCTGAAGATGGCCATCCGCCATCTAAAATTGTTGGCGTTGATCATTATCAGTGCGAAGCAGAAGATGGCTCTCATCAAACATGGGCAAGCTACACATTGGTACCCACGAACCCGGAAGATCAAAAAGGTGACTATGAACGTTGGTATCTAATTGACATGCCGCCCCCTTTTGAGATGACTGTATGCCATTTAATAGAACCTTTTGAATTTAGAGATGACTTTGAAAAAGCCCTCAATATTAGCGGAAAAGTTAGTGTTAGCAGCGATGGTAATGCTGAACTTGGAACTGGCACTGGACAACTAGATTGTTATGTTGATAAGAGCGCACAACCACCAACAATCTATGCCAAAGAGGTCTTTGATGGCGGCGAACCTCTATATTTCAGAGTGGTTCCGCTAAAGATTGCGCCAAATGTAAAGTAGATGGTGCGGCCGAGAAGAGTCGAACTTCCACGGGATTATCTCCCACAGCGACCTCAACGCTGCGCGTCTACCATTCCGCCACGGCCGCTTAAATAAGGTCTCGGCTTTGGTATCAAATATCATTGCCCTCGGCAAGCGATAAACGGTTCTGCTCACGCACTTTTTATTGCTTGGCGCATCGGCGTTCAATTGCTATCGTGTGCGCAGATTAAGAAGAAGAGGGCTTCATAAAATGGCAAAATCCACCAAAGCAGACAAAATGCGCGATGCCGCGTTGGAATATCATAAGAATCCAGCGCCGGGCAAAATCTCGATGAAACCGACCACGCAATTGGAAACCCAGCGTGATTTGGCACTGGCTTATTCTCCCGGCGTTGCCGTTCCCTGTGAGGAAATTGAAAAAGATCCGCTGAAAGCGCTCGATTATACTGCTCGTGGCAACATTGTCGCTGTTATCAGCAATGGGACCGCTGTATTAGGTCTTGGCAATATTGGCGCCCTCGCCTCTAAGCCGGTGATGGAAGGAAAATCGGTTCTCTTTAAAAAATTTGCGGACATCGATTCCTTTGATTTGGAAATTGATGAAACCGACATTGATAAATTTGTCGACGCGGTTGCTGTACTCGAGCCTTCTTTCGGCGGTATTAACCTCGAAGATATTAAAGCGCCTGAGTGTTTTGAAATTGAAAACCGCCTGAAAGAGCGCATGAATATTCCCGTCTTCCATGATGATCAGCATGGAACGGCAATTATTGTCTCGGCCGCCTTTACCAACTGGCTTGAAATTCAAGGGCGCAAGATTACCGACGTGAAATTGGTTGCCAATGGTGCCGGTGCCTCGGCGATGGCTTGTCTTAATCTTTTGGTGGAAGTTGGTCTGCCGCGTGACAATATCGTCGTCTGTGACCGCAACGGCGTGATCTACAAAGGCCGTAAAGAAGGGATGGATCCGTACAAAGAAAAATATGCGAACGACACCAATGCTCGTACATTAACCGATGCTCTCGAAGGCGCGGATGTGTTCCTTGGTCTGTCCGGCCCCAATATGGTTACCCCCGAAATGGCAGGTAGTATGGCGGACGCCCCGTTGATCATGGCGCTGGCTAACCCGACACCGGAAATCATGCCCGATGAAGCACGTAAAGGCTCTCCCAATGCGATTGTCTGTACGGGCCGTTCCGATTTCACCAATCAGGTGAACAACGTGCTTTGTTTCCCTTTCCTCTTCCGCGGCGCACTTGATGTCGGCGCGACAGCGATTAATGAAGAAATGAAAATTGCGTGTGTCGATGCGATTGCCGCCCTCGCCCGTAAAGAAGTACCGCCGGAGGTAGCCGCGATTTATCCAGGCGAAACAATGGAATTCGGTCCGGAATATATGATCCCCAAACCGTTTGATCCACGCCTTGGGGTGGAGTTGCCGATCGCCGTCGCACAAGCGGCGATGGATAGCGGCGTGGCGACACGTCCTATTGAAGACTTCGACGCCTACCGCTTAAAACTAACACAATTCCACGTCCAATCAAATCAAGTAATGCGCCCTGTTTTTGCGGAAGCACAAAAGAAGCCGCAACGTGTCGTATACTCCGAGGCTGAGGAAGAGCGGGTGTTACGCGCGATACAGATGGCGGTGGATGAAAACATCGCCAATCCTATTCTCATCGGTCGAAAGCGTGTGTTAGAGAAACGTATTGATAAAATGAGCTTACGCCTCGAAGAGGGAAAAGACTATGAGCTCTGCGATCCAGAAAATGATCCGCGCTATAAAGATTATTGGACAACGTACCACAAATTGATGGAACGCCAGGGCGTAACACCAGCGATGGCCAAGAATATTATTCGCACGAATACGACCGCCATCGCGAGCCTGATGGTACAACGCGGCGAAGCCGATGCGATGATTTGCGGCACTGTCGGTGATTATGCCGATCATCTCCACCAGATTGTCGATATTCACGGTTTGAAAGAAGGGGTTGAGACCGCCGCCGCATTGCGACTTTTGATCATGCCGAACCGCGGGAATTATTTTGTCTGTGATACGCATGTGAATCCCGACCCCAGCGTTGAACAAATCGTTGAAATGACCTTACTTGCTGCCGACCGGGTAAAACAATTCGGGATTAAACCAAAAGTCGCGCTTTTGTGTCATTCAAACTTTGGCTCCCATCGTGGCGGTAGCGCCCAAAAGATGCGTGAAGCCGTTGAGATCATCAAGAAACGCGATCCAAAATTGGAAATTGACGGCGAAATGCATGCCGATACGGCTCTGTCGACAGCTGTTCGTGACAATATCATGCCGAATTCGAGCCTGAAGGGCGAAGCCAATTTATTGATCATGCCGAATATCGAAGCGGCCAATATCTCTTTCAATATGCTGAAAATATTGGGTGAAGGTGTCCCTGTCGGCCCGCTTCTTCTCGGCGTTGATAAACCAGCGCATATTCTGACCCCAGCGGTGACAGCGCGCGGTATTTTGAACATGACGGCTGTCGCTTGCGTTGAAGCGCAAAAAGATAAAAAAGCCGCAGCAAAATCATCCAAAAAATCGCCGACAAAGAGCAAAA
>JBCDCD010000110.1:0-4774 GCA_039182445.1 Pseudomonadota bacterium
CCAAAGTGGCCGTCCTTTAACACTTGTTTCAACAGTGTTGTAGTCTGTTAAGGCATACTCCAAGGGCGCAGCGTTAAATTTGATGTTGTTACCAAGAACGGTCTTGCCGCCCAACACATCGAAACGAAGTTTGTCTTTTTTTGACTGCGTAATAATCATTGAGAAAATGGGGAATAGCTTTTTTGAAATAGACTTAAAGTTATTCCAATGCGTAAAAGAACGATCGGATAATTTCGCGTTAATCAGCAACACAGGGATATTTAATTTTTTAGATTCTAATAAGAGGTTTGGCCAGACTTCCGATTCCATCCATAAGCCTAAATCTGGTGTCCAGTGTTTCAAGAATCGTTGAACCCATTTGGGGTGATCTAATGGCACGAATTGATGAATCGCATTCGGGATTTTCTTTTCTTCAAAGAGTTTTGCAGAGGTTACCGTGCCGGTTGTTATCAAAAATTGGATGGAAGGACCTTTTAGTTTTTCGATAAGAATAATCGCAGATTGTAATTCTCCGACGCTGGCCGCATGAATCCAGATAAGTGGCCCCGTGGGGCGGGCAATATCTGATTGCCCGTATCGTTCAGACAAGCGCGATTCAACCTCTTTGCCTTTTTTAACACGGCTTGAGAGATAGTATTTCAGCGCTGGCGTGAATGCCAAAAGGCAATATTTATAGAGGGTGAGCATATTTTCTTAATCTGTGGTAAAATAACTACCGTATTGTCGTGAAAATGATAAGGAAATCAAGGTGAAAGACCCAAATACAGGATCTATCAGGGAAATGACGCCGGAACGCCAAAAAGTTCTGGATCAGGCCTTTAAGCAATATCATAAATCACGCAAAAAAATCGACGGCGGAATTTTACGGAAAATTAGACGTTTTGTAGAACAAAACCCTTATATGCAGAAAATCCTTGGTTATACGCCGATGCCGCGTTCGCAACAGATTGTCAAAATCGACCAAGAGCATAATCAAGCTGTTGTGGCAAAATTCTTGGAGTTAAATCCTGATAAGAGCGAGAAAATTAATCAGGCTATTCAAAAATGATTAGAAGCCTCCTGCTCCTGTTGCGGGATTAAATGTTCCGACACCAAATGGGTTATTGGCGCCGCTTCCTCCAGTTCCATATACAGCAGCGCTTCCGGCTGGAACACGGCATTCACCAATTTCTCCACCGCCATTGCCAGGACGAATATAGGCACAGCCCGGGTTTGTACAAACGCCGTCGAGATATGTGTTGTTATCGTTCTCTTGACCATCACCATTGTCGTCAGAACTTCCGTCGCCGCCAACAGGCACCACGGTTATACCAGTTAGGATTGGTGGGTTGAAGCAAACACCTGGAATTGTTCTTTCAAAAACATTGAAATATATTTCACCAAGCGGCACGTGTGATGGATATAAGCCATCATCTAGATTTTCTGCCAATGGAATTTGATTGTCCCAACTTGCTCCGCCTGCGGCAAAAGGACCACCACACCAACTCGGCTGTCTTCTTGTCTCGAATATTTGGTCGTCGTTATATCCTGCAACATCTTCCCCTCCATCAAGAGCGATAATGTTTTCAAAGGGATAGAAGCCATCAGTCCATTGCCATTCGTCATTGTCAATAAAGTTTAAACATTTGGAGGCTTGCCATATGCGGGACATATGCTCGCATAAATAACCAGATCCTGTCAGCGGATCTGTTGCCGGTGTTACTTCATGGTTGTCTGGATCGATAGGAATATCGGGCGCTCTTCCTCCTAAGAACTCATGTCCGTAATTTTGTTCCCAGTAAGCCTCAAACGAAGCCGTAATGGCTCTTTGCATTACCATTTCCATTGAAGCTGTTGGATTTTCACGGGGAATGATTTGTTCACCAAAGTAATTGGTGTGAACAAAAATATTACCGCCATCCCAGGCATTAATTCGGACGAATTGATCGAAACAGGTATATTCCATCACGCTATCAGCCTTAAAAATCAAATTTTGATTCTGCATGATTTCACGTTCGGCTTCGAGCCATGCTTTGGCGTGCATTTGTCGCCAATATTGTGTATCACAGGGCTGTTCTGCAATTTCTTGCGCAGAAGCATTTTGGCTTAATGGCATTAAACCCAACATTATCAATGCTATAAGATATAAATTCACCCGCATTCGTCTCATCTTTCTATTTTACTTGAAGTTGATGTGTTTTGGCAATTTCCTGCCCAAAAAGTTAATTTTACTGACAAGTTTCTTCCCTCGCATAGTTACATCCTTTGTTGAGACAGAATCGATCAGGATATTGCTCTGTTGCACCCGCTATTTGACGGTAGACAATGGCGCCCGTACTAATTGGCGGCAGACATTCTTCAGCCGAGGTTTCTTCTATGCGTGTTTCAATCTCTTCAAATTGAACATAGGTGTGCTCGGCCGTATTGTTGGTAATCGGTGTAATGCAGGTGCTTGTTGAACAGACAGGTTCTTCCGGTGGCGGTATGTATGGCTCGCGTGGATCGCCAGGCTCACGGTCATATTCCATTTGGACGCCACCACCGCCGAAGCTACTGGACGTTTGATTGCCGTTAGTGTCAACACTTGTGGAACCGTCAGGTGGATTGGGCGCAACATTAGAGCTTGCAAAAGCCTGGAAGTTTCCCACGAGAAAGACGAGAAAATAAAGTGCTGTAAAAACCCCCATTCGCATCATGATTAAGGCCCCGCAGTCATATTGAAATATGAATCGGATTGCCGATCATATTGATATACATCAAAACTTTTCCAAAACGGATCTCGGTAGGCTCGTAAAGATAAAAAGTTGTCGACGCGCTCATCTGTTGAGATTGCCACACCGCTACTGTAAATAGGACCGATGGCCTTCATTGTCTTAATGGTGCGGTTTTGTTCGGGGAGGGTGCGGTCTTGAATAATAAAATGCGGGCACTGATTGTTTCCTATGCAGTAATAGCCTTGAAATTCATTTTTGTATTCAACTATTTGAACAATGATTTCAGGTGATTGATCTCCGTCGAGATCTGGTGTGGCAATGTAAAATACTGGGGGCATTAATAACTTGCCATTCGAGATATGCGCATCATCATGATAAAAGCGTTCTTTTGTAATGGGATTGATCAACGTTTGAATTTTTCGAAAAGCGATGAGGCAAGCTGCCTCTTTTTCCGGGTTGAGGCAGGTTCTATACTGCAATGCATTCGCAGGTTTGAAAGCCATCATTGTGATGACGAAACAAATCAAGCCTAACCATAGCATTTTTACTCTCATTCACATCCTCTTCGTTACAAGCAAGGCATTTCTGGGGGGAAGACACGTGGCTCATAGCCGCCAGCCATATCTTCAAATGTTCGCCAAATCTCGAAGTCATCAAAATTTTTACATTTTGCCGCTTGCCAAACATTGTTCATATCAGCGCACATGTCAGTATTTCGACCGATATCGCCAACTGTTCCAGATAATATTCCGTGATTGAATTGTCCCAGTCTGTAATTGTCCCAAGCGGCTCTGACCACCAAAACAAGGGATTCTTCCAATGTCTCAGGCGTAAGATATTCAAATCGATAATCCGCTTCTACTTCTTGGCTTTCGTCATAAATTTGAATATTGACGGGTTCACCATCCAGATAATTTCCGGCCACACTTAAAACATCAACATCGCGATTCGCCCAGACATCTGATCCTGAAAAAACTGGATCCATATGATCGGCGACAGCTTGCAAGTCCTCAAAAAAGCAAATGTATGTAAGGATGCTGTCAGGCTTGACAATATATCTTTTGTTAAAAGCATTCTCGCGGCGTGTTTGGTTGACAGCGTGATTAACCATCGCGGTCCATGTATCTGTGGCACACCCTGATAGTTCGCCCGATCCAGTTCCTTGTGCTCTTATTTCGGAAGAAGTCAGAAATTGTCCAACAAAAACAATGCCTAAGACAATAAGCACATGGGAAAAAGTAAGAATCGGGCGCAAAATATGCATCATATCTATTTTACTTTTTTTAGCCACCAAAGTGCAAAAAGCGGATTATCTAGTTTTTCGGTAGTTTGTACTGAAAAAGTTGAGGGTCCCATCTTGCGAGTTTTGATGAAAAATCATTATGAGCTTGATTATAAACGATCAATCGCTTTACCCCGTAGTCTTTTTTGAATGCTATGGCTATTTTATGTGCATCAAATTCACCAATTAACAGGGGTTTTTCGTCCATATACACCATAATTCCATGAGAGCAGATTTGCCCTTTGGTGCAATTGGCAGGTCTCAAAACATATTCATTGATGAAATCATCATTAAGATCGGTTTTCGCAATGATGAACGGGTCATCACTGTTGATTTCTTGTTTGTAAGCAGCTGTAATTTCTTTCTCGCGAAAGCTATGTGGTGCAGCGTATTGTATGGTTTGCTGCGCTTTTGAAGGCGTAGGCCATAGAGTGAAGATCAGTAAGAAAAGCGCGTATCGCATTCTTTTATAAGTTTACGATAATTTATTCAGAATCGCGAATTATTCAGGTAAATCAATATCAAGGATCGACATATTAAAGTCGTATGATGTTTCGCCTTCATCTTCGTCTTTATAAACGAGGCCGATAAACTCCCCATTAATAAGAACCTCAATAGAATCAGCTGTCTGTGAGCGGGGTCTGACAGCGATGTTGCCGTTATCAAATTTTGATCGCATATAAGCTTGAATTTTGACGAGTTCGTCAGGGGTAATATCCATAAAAAGGCTCCTTGTTATTCTTAAAAGTGGTTGTAAGATTTTTTAGAGAAGAAATCAACCCGCTTGCATCTCGCGCAG
>JBCDCD010000111.1:0-4737 GCA_039182445.1 Pseudomonadota bacterium
CAAGACGTGATGCCTGTTTCGGTTTGGAGTGAGAAGCCGTATGAAGAATGGGAGGCGGGTTATAAAGATATCATGCATGGCCGCTCAAAAATAGAAAATCACTATTTTTGCCTCATAGAAGACCAGGACCAAAAAATCTTAGGATTTGGGGTTGCGGGCTATGTTTACCCGGAGTCGCGACATAATCTCCCTCTTCACTGGATCCATGAAATCTTCTTGGATCCTGATCAAACAGGCAATGGTTACGGCAAGCATATCATGAATGCTATGGCGCAATATATGCTCGATGATGATGCGAAAATATGTGGTTTATGTGTTGGAAAAACCAACAAGCGAGCGCAAAAGTTTTATGAGGATACGGGCGCAAAGATACTACGTGATTTTGACGATAATATTGTTCACGGGTATAAGGTGCCGGCTCATATCTACCAATGGGATGACGTAGAGCTTTTATATAAAAACACAAAAAGTGATTAAGCTGCTTTGTCTTTCAGTTCGAGACGCGGGAAGACACCCTCCGGCTTGTCGATCTCTGTACCGGTCTCAAGCGCATAATCCGCCGCCATATGTGCAAACAATCTTTGATCTTCGGGTATTTTAAGCTGATCGAGTATTTTGGCTGCCGCTTCGGGGGTCACCGATTGGATCGAAATACCGAGGACGCGTACCACTTCCGCGAGCACATACAGCACCGTTTTCATACGTTCTGGATCTTCTTTGGCGAGGTTCCATGGCGCTTGGGCGTCTACATAGCCGTTTGCATCAATTACAAGGCGCCAGATTGCCTCAAGCATACGATGGAAGCGCATCTTACCCCCCTCTTCTTCTATGGAAGGATACAAAGCGGTATTCGCATGGTTTAGCAATGCTTTATCGTCGTTTGTTAAAGTAGATTGTTCAGGTATTTTACCATCACAATTTTTATAAATCATCGACAATGTGCGCTGTGCCAAATTACCTAAACCATTGGCCAAATCACTGTTGAGGCGTTGAATAGCGTATTCATGGGAGAAATTACCGTCCTGCCCGTGCGGCACTTCCCGCATTAAAATATAGCGCGTTTGATCTAGTCCATAGGCGTCAATCAGGTCTTGCGGGGCAATCACATTCCCAACGGATTTGGACATCTTCTGCCCATTCACATTAATAAAGCCGTGCGCAAACACCTTCTTCGGCATCGGCAAACCCGCGGCCATCAAGAAAGCGGGCCAATAAACGCAGTGAAAGCGGATAATGTCTTTTCCGATGACATGATAATCCGCCGGCCAAAAATCTTTAAAGCTCTGACTATCCGTATCAGGATAACCAATACCGGTAATATAGTTGGTTAGCGCGTCGAGCCAGACATACATCACATGCTTATCATTGTCCGGCACGGGCACACCCCAAGAGAAATTGGTACGGGAAATCGAGATATCCTGAAGCCCCCCTTTGACGAATGACACGATTTCATTGCGGCGCGATTCCGGTTCAATGAATTCAGGATGGTCATTATAGAGTTGAAGTAATTTCTCAGCATAAGCCGATAATCGAAAGAAATAACTATCTTCTTCGACCCATTCAACGGGTGCGCCACTCGGCGCAAGCTTCACTTTATTGCCTTCAGTATCCTCCCCTTCGACAAGTTCACTCTCAGCAAAATAGCCCTCGTCTCGGACAGAATACCAGCCTTCATATTTACCCAAATAGATGTCATCTGGGTTGTTTTCGGCAATTTGCTTCCAAATCGCTTGGGAGGCTTTGTAGTGGCGCTCTTCCGTTGTACGGATGAAGTCATCGTTGGAGATATTGAGCTGATCGGTCATCGCCTCGAATTTTGCGGCGATCTTATCGCAGAATTCCTTTGGCTCCATGCCGTTGCTTTCGGCAGTTTTGGCGACCTTTTGGCCGTGTTCGTCTGTACCCGTCAGGAACATCACATTATAGCCATCAAGGCGTTTAAAGCGCGCCATGACGTCGGTCAGGATTTGCTCATAGGCATGCCCCAAATGCGGCGCGCCGTTCACGTAGGAAATGGCGGTGGTGATGTAGAAATTCTTGTTACTCATTTTTCTTGCGTATCTGCCTGTTTTTATGGTTTATACCCTCTTGTAATGACACAAAACGCTGCACAAAAAAAGCTTTATATCAAAACCTGGGGTTGCCAGATGAATGTCTATGATTCATCGCGCATGGCCGATATTTTGCGTCCGCTTGGCTATCATGTGGTGGAGCAGCCTGAAGGCGCGGATATGATTATCCTCAATACCTGTCATATTCGTGAAAAAGCGACGGATAAGGTGTTCTCGGAAATTGGGCGTCTGAAAGAACATAAAGATAAAAAAGAAGCCGAAGGCGGTAAAATGCTGATGGCCGTGGCCGGATGTGTGGCGCAGGCTGAAGGTGATTTTATTCTCAAACGCGCGCCCGTGATCGATATGGTGTTCGGGCCGCAAACCTATCACGAATTGCCGGAGATGGTGCTTAAAGCCAATGGCAATGAGCGTGTTGTGAACACGGATTTCCCAACGATTACAAAGTTTGATTCCATGCCGGCAGAGCAGCAGCAAGGCGCAGCGGCGTTTCTGTCGATACAAGAAGGTTGCGATAAGTTTTGTACGTTTTGTGTGGTGCCATATACGCGTGGCGCGGAATATTCCCGTCCCGTTCAGGCGATTATCGAAGAAGCCCATCGCCTTGTTGATAATGGCGCGAAGGAGATCACATTGCTCGGCCAAAACGTGAATGCCTATCACGGTGAAGCCAAGGATGGAAAAACGTGGGGGCTGGGTCGATTGATCGAGGCGGTCGCAGCCATTGATGGGGTTAAGCAAATTCGTTATACGACCTCTCACCCGCGCGATGTCGATGATGAGCTTATCGCGGCGCACCGTGATGTAAAAAAACTGATGCCGTTTTTGCACCTGCCCGTACAAAGCGGATCAGACAAAATTTTGAAAGCGATGAATCGTAAACACAGCGCGGACCGCTATCGTGAAATTGTCGCGGACTTGCGGGCTGCGCGTCCGGGTTTGGTGTTCTCGTCCGACTTTATTGTTGGCTTCCCCGGCGAAACCGATCAAGACCACGAAGATACAATGCAATTAATCCGTGATGTGGTGTTTGCGTCGGCTTATTCGTTTAAATACTCCCCTCGTCCCGGTACGCCGGCGGCGAACATGACGAATTTGGTGCGTGAAGATGTGAAGTCAGCGCGCCTGACGGAGTTGCAAGATCTCATTAATGAGCAATATTTGGCCTTTAACAAAACAGCGGTCGGCACAACGATGCCCGTGCTTTTTGAGCGTAAAGGTCGCCATGAAGGGCAACTTCAAGGCCGCACGCCTTTCTACCAAGCGATCAATGTCCCCGCGAATGAACGCCTTATTGGTGAAATTGTTGATGTTGAAATTACCAATGCGTCGGCGAATGCCTTGATTGGTGAAATCAAAATGGTTGAAGCAGCTTAAGCTTTTGAAAGTTTGGTTTCTGCTGCTGCTTTTGGGCCTTCCAATAGTTTTTCTTGCATTTCTGCCGCCAAGCCAGTGCGCTGTTCTAGAACAGGCAGGATTTTTTCGGGCAATTCTTCCAATCGCTTAATCATGGTGCCTAAAGCTGCTTCAATTGCTCGTTGTGTTTTATCTGGTGTCGCATCATTTTGAGCTGAAATATCTGATGCGATTGCGCCAAATTCTTCTGTAACTTTATCATTGATTGCTCTTCCAAACTGCCTAAAACGTCGCAATTGATAGGCTTGAAACTCCCCTATAGCACTCATCGCAGGTGCTTGGATAACCGCTGCTAAGCTTGCCATGCCTGATAAGTTTTGTCTGCTTTCTGCGGTTAAGCGAGAAATGTCAAAAAAGTTTTTCGCAAAAATCTTGATAAAAGCCATGTTGCCGTTCAATCGTTGTAAGGTTCTTTCGATTGTTTCATCCATACCGGTGCCAACAACCGCTGATATAAGATCATCTTTATCAGGGTCGCTTTTTGATAGTCGGTCTTTTTATACCGCAAGAGCTTCTTTATGAAGCCTAATAATTTCATGATACGCTCCTAAAACCAGCATTGCATGATCTGCAATCTCCAAATCCTTACCAAGAGCTTCGTTATCATTTGCTGCCATTGTTGGCAGGGCAACTGCTTTTTGCACAAGTTCTGCCAAAGGCATTTGATCGGCGGGTAATAGCTGTGGCTTTGAAAATGTTCTCTCAAACCATTTTGGATCACTGTGCACAAATTGTTCCTGGGCGCTTGCTCTTGCTTCTGAGATAATATCTTCAACTAAAGCCAGTGTGTGATTTGGCTTTGCTGCCTGCTGGGTAAAATAGTAGGAAAGTTTTGATACGATCTGAGCGGCCTCAATCGCGACATCATTGCCAAATCCAGTGACGTCGCTTACAGAGTGCGCCTCTAAAGCTTTTGCTTTTTCAGTGATGGCGACTCCATCAAGCGCTGGAATAGCAATATCAAGGGCGCTTTCGCCATCGTCTAACCCAGGAAAGCTTATGCCGAGACTATTTGGTAGGGCGACAGCATTGCTTGCGTTTTTGCCAATAAAGTTATTAACGTCTGTAATCTTTGTTTTTTTATAATCTGGTAAAAAGAGTGAAATTCTTTGATAAAGACCGAACAAAGTTTCAAATCTTTGTCTTTCGGAACTTACTCCCAAACTTGCCACAAAAATAATTTCTGACTCCACATGCTTTATAACATGACCGCTCTGATGTGAATTATAGCCAGTATGTATATTTGCCC
>JBCDCD010000112.1:0-4720 GCA_039182445.1 Pseudomonadota bacterium
GTCCCAATCAAAAATAATCGCTTTATATTGATTCATCACAATCCACTTTCCCATTTTACTTGTTTCATTCTCAACCCATCAACATAGGCTCTATATTCTTTGAGCAAATACTGCGCAACAGGCCCGGGCTTTCCTGAACCAATTGTGTGGTCGTCAATTTCGATGACAGGCATTACCATCGATGTGGCACCCGTTACAAATGACTCCTCTGCCTCATAGGCCTCTTCCGGGGTAAAAGCACGCTCAATAAATGTATAATCGCTTTGTGCACATAATGCCTCGATTGCATTGCGTGTTGTGCCTTTTAGAATATCGGTTGTGACAGGACGCGTTATAATTTCACTCCCTTTAACGATATAGGCATTGCTGGCCGAACCCTCGGTGATATTACCTTCATCATCGACCATAAAAGCATCATCACAGCCCGCTTCAACCGCTTCCTGCTTAGCGAGCGACTGCGGTAGCAATAAAATCGATTTGATATCGCGCCTTTTCCATCGAATATCCTTCACCGTTTTTATTTTAATCCCGTTCGTCATGGCTTGGTTGTTATCAAAATCAAAATGTGGCGTCATAATCATTAAAGACGGCCTTGTATCATTCGCCGGAAATTTAAAATCACGTTTCGCACGCCCACGCGTAATTTGCAAATAAACCGCAGAGTTCTTTAACCTGTTTTTCCGCAACAACTCGCGCATCAACACGCTTATTGTCTCACGCGAAACAGGCATATCCATTTTTAACTCGCGACAGGACCGCTCTAAACGATCTAGATGTGCTCGCTCATCGGCAAAATGGCCATGAATAAAAGCCACCACCTCATAGACAGCATCGCCGAACAAAAACGCACGATCTTCAACATGCACTTGCGCATGATTATAAGGAGCATATTGGCCGTTAATATAAATATATTTGGGCATGATTTAGAATAGATCGACCGGCGCCGAGAATATCTGTTCGACTTTTTGCGCCTGCCCACGTAACGCAAGAATGATCACGCGATCTTCTGCTTTGATAACAGAATCTTTATTCGGAATAATAATTTCATCATCGCGTTCAATCGCACATACAAAAACTCCCTCAGGAAAATCAATATCGGCCAATCGGGCATTGATTATTGGCAAGCTGTCCGACGCTTCAATTTCTAATATCTCCGCAAAATTGCCAGGCATATTATGAACCGCTTTCACACGACCACGGCGCACATACTTCATAATGCTGGATACCGTCAACGCCTTCGGTGATAAGACAGCGCCCAGCCCCAAAGACGATGTTAAATTGCTGTAAGCGCCTTTGTTGACGAGCGGTATAACGCGGTCACAGCCATATTGCTGCGCCAAGAGCGACGATAAAATATTGGTTTCATCATTATTCGTGACCGCAATGAAAGTTTCGGCTTTTTCAATGCCCGCCTCTTCCAAAATGGTGCGTTCCAGACCAGAGGCATTCAATACGGTTATATCTTCCAGCTGACTGCTCAAATAATGCGCACGATCTTTACAGGATTCAATTATCTTAATGCTAAGCTGCGGGTCGTTTTTCTTAAGACGCGTGGTTAAACTAAGGCCAATGTTACCGCCACCAACAACGATAATGTTATTCGCTTTTTGCTCTTCCTGACCAAAAGTTGTCAACACGCGCTCAAGGTGATCTTTCTCTGTAATGAAATAAACCTCATCCCCAATGAGCATTTGATCCTCGGTTTTTGGCACAAAGGCTTTACCGTTCCGAATAATCATCACGATTTTGGCTTTGAGATCAGGGAAAAGCTCTAACAACTGCCGCAACGGCGTATTCACAACAGGACACGCCTCATCACAGAGCACACTACAGAGATAGAGATGATCTTCAGAAAGCGTGATAACACTCGTTGTGCCCGGCACGGATAGTCGCTGCTCCACCGCTTTTGCGACTTCAACTTCCGGAGAAATAATAACATCAATCGGCATGTGTGCGCGGCTAAATAAATTCGCCCAAGAAGGATCCATGAACACCTGATCACGAATACGCGCAATCTTTTTCGGCACATTAAACAAGGAGTGCGCCACCTGACATGCCACCATATTAATTTCATCTTGCTGCGTCACCGCAATCACCATATCGGCATCATTCGCGCCCGCTGCTTCCATCACCTCAGGGCTTACGGCTGATCCGACAATCGCATTCGCATCCAATTGACTATTCACGCGCGCGATCGCCGCTGGATCAGAATCAATCACGGTAATATCGTTATTTTCCCGCGACAAATAAGACGCAATGCTATATCCGACCAATCCGGCTCCGCAAATAATAACGCGCATAACTGACTTTCTTTAATGATAGAGATCGCCCTTAGGCCACCTCTTTATTTTGACCTGACCCATTTTGGGCATCATCCGGCGAAATATCAAGAGACTTTAGCTTCCGGTGAAGCGCTGAACGTTCCATACCAATGAATTTCGCCGCTTGCGATACATTCCCGTCAAAGCGCCGGATTTGCATGGTGAGATAGTTTTTCTCAAAATTCTCACGCGCTTCCCGCAGAGGGAACGCTGTATAGTCCGCGCCATCACTGACAGACACCGTGTTTTGAGCCGCTGATACGCCTGTAATCTCAGGCGGCAAATGTGTTTTTTCAACCTTCACAGTATCGCCCTCAAAATTATTCATAATCGCAACCCACTCCATGACATTGCGGAGCTGGCGTACATTGCCCGGCCACTGATACTGTTTGAGAGACTCTTTAGCGTCCTTTGTGAGGCTGACTTCCTTGTTCGTCACAAACTCTTGTAAGAAATGGGTCGCTAAAAGCGCAATATCATCACTGCGCTCTGGCAAAGTTGGCAACTCGAGCGTGACCACGTTCAGACGATATAAAAGATCTTCACGAAAATGTCCGTCTTTCACGGCTTGTTCAACATCCTGATTGGTCGATGCAATCACGCGCACATCGGTTTTGACTGCCTTATGCGATCCAACAGGCTCAAAAGCATTCTCTTCAAGGACGCGTAAGATTTTGCCCTGGGTTTCAAGAGGCATATCCAAAACTTCATCGAGGAATAATGTACCACCATCCGCTAGAGCCAAGACGCCCTTTTGCTGCTCATCCTTATTCTCAACCCCAAATAATTCTTGCTCAAGCCGTTCAGGATGCAGCGCTGCACAATTCAACGCCATAAAAACTTTATCCTGCCTTGGTGATTGACAGTGAATTTCTCTGGCAACCACCTCTTTGCCGGTACCCGCCTCTCCTTTAATCAACACGCGGCTATTGCCCGGCGCGATCTTTGTAATCTGCTCTTGAAGATTTTTCATCGCATCCGTTTTGCCGATTAAAGAGTTTTTCTTCTTAAGGGATTCTGACTTTAGAACTTTATTTTCCTTCTTAAGCTTTGCTGTCTCAAGCGCACGTGTAATCATCATCAGTAAGCGATCTGACTTAAAAGGTTTCTCAATAAAGTCATATGCGCCTTTTTTAATCGCGCTGACGGCGGTTTCAATGGTGCCGTGACCGCTGATCATAAGGGTAGGAATATAAAAATCTCTGGATTGCAGCGACTCTAGAATCTCCATTCCATCTTTTTCACTACCCTGCAGCCAAATATCGAGGATAATAAGATCCGGATCTTCGCTATCGATCATTTCAAACGCCGCTGATGAATTAGCCGCTTCAATAACTGTATAAGATTCGTCTTCCAAGATACCGCGAATAAGCGCGCGGATATCTTCTTCATCATCTACAATTAAAATCTTTGCACTCATTCTCTATGCGCTCTTCTTCATCTCTTCCGGCATTTGATTAATAGGCAACATCAACGCCACTGTCGCGCCACCCAAATCTTTCCAACCCTTCAAATGACGGATGTTCTTATTATCACCAATTTGTAACGCGCCGTCATGATCTGACATGATTTTCTTCACAATCGCCAAGCCTAACCCTGTGCCTTTGGCTTTATACGTTACATATGGTTCCGTTAAATCCTGCTCTTTTTGTTCTTGATTAAAACCAAGCCCGTTATCAGTAATCACCAGCATTAACTGACCCTTCTCCGTCGCGAAAAGAACATCAATTTGGCCCTTAATTGATGAGTCGCTTTTCATCTTCTCATCGACAGAATCAACTGCATTCTGAATCAAATTTGTCACCGCTTGGCGAATTTGCTGCGCATCACACCGAACCACCAATGAGGGATCGGTTTTATCATGAATGTTGATTTTAATATGACTGTTTGCGGCGTCTTGGAAAACAAGAATTTCTTTAAGCTCTTTGACGATAGCAACTTCGCGCATGATCGCTTCTGGCATGCGCGCAAAATCAGAAAATTCATTCACCATACGCCCTATGTCATCTACATGGCGAATAATCGTATCGGTGCACACCTCAAACGTATCAGGGTCTTGTTCAATCTGCCCCAAATATTTGCGTTTCAATCGCTCGGCCGAGAGCTGGATTGGCGTGAGCGGGTTTTTAATCTCATGGGCAATACGTCGTGCAACATCGGCCCAAGCCGCCTTACGCTGTGCTGATTGCAACTCGGTAATATCATCAAAAGTTACCACGGCACCGTGGTTTTTATCGTTAATCGTTTCAACCGCAATTCGAACATTCAAAATACGCTGTTGCCCTTCATCGCCCTTGAATGAAATCTCTTGCTGCGCAATTTTATCGGGTTTCTCGTAAGCTTTTTGAATCACCTCACTCAAATCTGGGAAAACAGATTCAATCTCTTTGCCGATCAAA
>JBCDCD010000113.1:0-4705 GCA_039182445.1 Pseudomonadota bacterium
AAAACACATATCTTATGCGGGTGTGGTGGAATTGGTAGACGCGCCAGACTCAAAATCTGGTGTCCGCAAGGACGTGTCGGTTCGAGTCCGACCACCCGCACCACAAAACGCGCTCCACAATTCCTTGACATAAGCACATACTTCTTTAAATAGAGAATTATGCTTTGGGGTAAACGTTCATGGAATGACTTGATGCAATCAGTCACAGGGTTGATTGACCGCATTGTGGATGCAAATGATACAGATCAAGATACTCCGCAAGATCCAGCACTTCGTTCTTCTTTGGCAAGAATTGCATCCGCACCTTTTTCATTGGGTGCTTCAGGTTCACTTGTGGCGGGTGCTGGTGCTTTTACTGTTGTATTTTCAGAGCTTTCTAGATTTTTTGAAGAATTGGGTGTTGATGATGGATATCCTTTTTACTCACATGGAAACTTTGCCAATATTTTATTTGGTTCAGAAGATTTACGCGTTGAAATAAAGCTGAAACAAATTCTTTCTGGGCAGATGATTTTTCATAGATATGGTCTGGGTGCTGAAGAACATCAAAGGGGTAAAATAGATTTCTCGGCCGAAGAAGAATTATACTCTTATCTAGAAGATTTGCCGCCTGACATTCCGTTTATGTGTCTGTTTAGTAGAGACGGGTTGGAAAAATTAAGCGATGGTTTTGTGGAGGACGAAGATAGCCCTTTGATTGATGAAGATGGCGATCTTAATAGATATAGTGTTAGTGGTTTTTCCCATGGTTTTCGTTTGCTTGCTCGATTTTTTCACAGTGTATGCGATACAGATGCCACACCAAGCCAATTAATGGAAAGGTTAGAAGGGTATTATTATAGATTGGCAGAATACGCGATTTCACATCCAAGAGACTTTGCTTATAAAACTCGTTTAGCATATGGCAAGACAGAAGCACTTAGTTTGCATGATGTTACTGTTCAGACTGATCTTGGTAACTTATGTGACACTATAGAGACAATCGAAGGAGATCCTGATGAGGCTGATGAAAGCGAAATCCTTAAAAAATTGGGTGAGGTAAGGCTACGTTTAATTGAACAAGAAAAAGAGAAATTTTTTAGGAAGCAAAAAAGAGAAGCAGAAAAGAAGAAATTTGATCTTAGCTTAAGAGATGTCTGTAAAGTTATCTTGGAACCAAGGGGGGCGGGTACATACGCAGTAAGGCGCTCTAGTAATCACTCTGTAGGATTGCTTTTACCGCAGAGAATTGATTGGTACCGTTGGGCACAGCAGCAAGCGTTCAAGGATACGGATGGTCAATGCTTTGTAAAGGCGTCGGATGTGCAAACGGGTGATTTTGATATGACAGTTACTTTTACAAGTGTCATTACACGTGAACGCTTATCAAAATTTACAAAAACAAATGAAGGTTTTATTCGTATTGATCTTCCAAATGATAGGGTGGGAACTGATCTAAATAGTCCTGATCCTAATGCAGAAATGCATATCTAAATCTTCAATTTCGTCTCATAGAGATCCGGTAGATCATTTTCGAGCAGCACCACATCATTGTTGACATATCACCAATCCGGGTGTATGTAAAATCAACGATGGAGTAATATGATGAGAAGTAAGCTAAGAGGCGCTTTGGTTGCTGAGTTTGAATTTACCGTGGGTGAGCCATTTTCTTTTCCCTGTGTGCTAGACGAGAGCCCTGACTGGCTGACCATGATTGATGATGATCAAGGGGAGTCTGTTTGTCTCTACGTAGCAAATACATTTGGCCTGCAAAATCCTGACGATAACCTGAAAAAATTTAGCGCTGGGAAATCTATTGCTACCGAGGAGAGAGAAGTTTTAAAACCGGAAATGGCGGTGTGTCCTCTCTTTAACCATGCTCAAGAAGACATTGGTAAAAACTCGACTGTCACAATCACACAAGCAGATGAGAATGATAACTGTATTCTTATCAGCACGGATAGTGTTCCTTGTGCTGTTGTAACATTACCTGACTCTGAGACTGGGGTTCCTAAAGTTGAAAGCTTATTTGAAGTAGAAGATCAAGGTTCTGATTACACAAGAATCTTGATGCCGTTTCTAACAAATATTACGCCACCCTCAGGACCACTAAACTAAACATAGTTTTTTAAATCTTCAACTTTGTCTCATAGAGATCTGGCAGATCGTTCTCTAGTAACACCACATCATTTGCGGCGGCGTTGAGGGTCAGCCATTCCTGCGCCTTGTGGAAGGACGGCACACGGATCAACTCGCCTTTGGTGTCCTGCTGTTCATAGGTTTTGGCGAAGCTTTCAATGCGCTCGGGACGCACAAGCAACACCACATCAGTTTTTTCGGCGGCGATTTTGGCGATTTTTTCATGCTGCATATCATGTTCCTCACCGAGCTCGACCATACCGGGAGTCACCAAAATACGCTTGCCGCCTTTATCATTAATAATGTCCAAAATATTCAACGCAGCTTCAAAGCCGATTGGGTTGCTGTTAAACGCGTCATCAATCACCGTATAGGCATCCAGACGTTTGACTTCCAAACGATGTTTAATTTGCGGCACGGTTTTCAGGCTCAAAATAATATCCTCGACCTTCATACCGATTTCCAACGCCACCGTAATCGCAATCAAAACATTCTCGACATGATGCAGGCCATATAGCGGTGTTTGCACTGTGTGATCTTGGCCGTCTAGTGTGAAGGTAAACTCAATTCCGTCGCTGGTTTGTTTGACATCGCGCGCCGCAAGATCTTCGCCGGGGCCAACAATGATAAAAGAGTCCGGATGCTTGGGCACAAATTCTTTGGCATGCTCGCGCTCCATCACGCTCGAATGCAATATCGTCTTGCCGCCTTTGGCGATCGCGGCTTCGGCGATTTCAAATTTCGCGCGGGCGGTTTCTTCCAAACTTTTAAACCGCTCATAATGCGCATTCCCCACGGCGGTGAGCACGGACAAGTTTGGTGGTGTCAGGCGACACAGCCGCGCAATTGATCCAATCGCATACGCCCCCATTTCGGAGATCAAATATTTATGATTGGGCGTCAGCTGTTCCCGCAGTACGCGGGTAATTCCCATCTCGGTATTCACACTACCGGGTGTAATCAATGTCGGTGCAAAATTTTCAAGCACATGCCCTAAAATATGTTTCACCGATGTCTTGCCAAAGGATCCTGTAATCGCAATCGTGTAAGGATCAATCTCTTCTAATTTTTTCACTGCCTCGGCGCGGAATTTTTCATTCACATATTTATCAATGGGCGCCATCGCATAGACGGCGAGCGCAAGGGAGAAGGGAATAAATTGCACATACAAAATCCATAGAGGCGTAAAGGCGCTTGTTGCTAAAAATAAAACCAATGTTACTAATCCGATGAACGCAGCGGCGATACCGCCAATACGTTTCGCGCGTTGTGTTAAAACCAATGGCTTTTTCGCGGCTTTCAACGGATCATTCTCAACCACCGCGGCATAGATAAACGCCGCCGCGAGCGCCAACAGCCCCACCGGTGCATAAATAAAGCTTACAATCACACCGCCTAAAAGAAGCGCGGAGAGCCGCTTGTCAAAGGCCTTATACTCAATAAGCCAATTCACAAAACGCTTGGCGTCATATTCTTCCTGCTGAAAAATATGGAGGTAGGTCAGTAAGCGCCGCAGCGCGAAAGCAACAAAGCAAACAAGAACCAAAAGATTAAGCATTTTTCTCTCCTGCAAAATTTTTAATGCGTTGTGCCAGCTTATGCTGGCCTTTGGTTAAAATTGTATAATGATCCATCCCGTCAAAAATCTCAAAGTCACTATCGGGGATGAGTTGATGAAAACGCTCACCCATATCTGGCTTGGCTTCCGTATCAAGCGCGCCATAATAAAGTTTTGTCGGGCACGTCACTTTTTTTGCTTCTTCATTCAAGTAACGCGAAATTGTGTTCATAAAAATCGGCCGCATTGCGCCGGCATTTTTATAATCCGCACTCCCATACTTGCTGCGTAATTTATTGAGCGCTTCTTCATCCTTCGCAAACATCTTCATAAATTTAAAAATACGCACAGTGATAAAAGATTTCATGCGCCGATAGAGCGACATTTTTTGTTTCAATCCGGCTGCTGCAATCATCACCATCTTATCAATACTTTCCGGATAGTTTGCCGCCATCATCACGCCAACCCGGCCACCAAAAGAATGCCCGATCCATATTTTTTGCTTTTGCGGCAGCTGCGCAGCAAAGTTTTTCATAAATTCCGCGTAGTCTTCAACACGCCAGTCTTCTTGTGGGCGTGGGGACTGCCCAAAGCCTGGAAAATCGACCAAATAATGCTGTCCCACTTGCGACAAAGACTGCGACAGCGGCATAAAATATTGATGATCCACGCCCCAGCCATGCGCCCAGATAAAGGCAATCTCATCGCTCTGTCCGTGGCTTGTATAAGCCAGCTTTTGCCCATTGTGTTCAAAGGTTTTTATCATTACTGTCATTATTAAGGAATTTTGAGAAAGATATAAAGCGAAATGCAATCAAAGAAGAGAATAGCTGTGGTCATGGGCGGACGCTCGCCCGAACACGATGTCAGTGTCGTGACAGGGCTGCAAATTCTCGATGCCATCGATACGGAGCGATACGATCCGTTTCCGGTCTATATTGCGCCACACGGGCAATGGTATATCGGCGATGCGCTGCGCGACCGCAATAACTATATCTTTAGTGAGACCGCCGCTCGCGCTCTCACGCC
>JBCDCD010000114.1:0-4694 GCA_039182445.1 Pseudomonadota bacterium
GCTTCATAAATATCTATAGAGAAAGGCTCTGTTTCTTCTAAAATTTCTCTTTTTACGCTTTCACATCTGCTTTTTACTCGCGATCTTGTCGCATTGGCACTTGTGTGTTTAGTAAGTTTTCCAGTATCAAAATTATGTACGCGCTTAAATTCAAATAAATTTCTATATTCATCCTGATTTTCATAGGAATCAGCCCATAAGTAAGTCTCTGTTGGCAACATTATATAGCCTTTATCAAGCGATGAGATAGCGGAAAGTAAAAAAGAATCTTTTGCAGCTTCTAAATTCGCGAATCGATGTCGGTCAAGCATGTTATATTCGTAATCAATGACGAGTTTTTCAACGTTAGCGAATCCGTTATAGGCAAAAGGTTTCAAGCCGTCACGTTCGTCTAACTGAGGTAATAGACATCGGAGCTTAGGATTATATACTGCGCATATTTCAGCAACTTTATGCACTGTTTCATGAGAAGCTGGTAAGCTATCCTGAAAGTTGCCACCAAATCTCCAATTCTGACGAGTAGATTCTATCGCTTCTCCTAATGTCATATCTTCACGCACCATATGACGCATTTCTCCCCAAAATCCAAATTCGGGGGTGTGGGTATGGCACCAAAATTCATTGCCCAATCTAAGGTCTGGAATAGTCATTCTGATTTATTACTCAATCACTATACATTATGTCAATAAAAATCTTCACAATAACAATGATCCCATAATTGCTTTTATGCTGTGCTTACCGTATGTTAGGTCAAATTTTTTAGCTCGAAGAGACCATGGCAAAGAAACCCACTTATAAGCGTATTTTATTGAAAATGTCCGGTGAAGTCCTCATGGGCGATAACGATTTCGGCCTTGATCCGGCAACGGTTGAGCGTGTCGCCGAAGACATTAAAGAAGCCGTTGAGGCAGGCACCGAGATCTGTGTTGTGGTCGGTGCGGGGAATATCTTCCGCGGTGTATCCGGCGCGGCGCAGGGGATGGATCGTACAACCGCTGATTATATGGGGATGCTCGGTATTGTTATTAATGCGCTCGCACTTCAAAACGCTCTTGAGAATTTAGGGGTGATGACCCGGGTGATGTCGGCGATCCCGATGTCCGCGATTTGTGAGCCTTATATCCGTCGCAAGGCGATGCGCCACATGGAAAAGGGACGTGTTGTGATCTTCGCTGCTGGGACAGGAAACCCCTATTTCACGACCGATACGGCGGCGGCACTGCGTGCGTCTGAAATGAACTGCGATGCGCTGATGAAAGGCACAAAAGTCGATGGTATTTATTCTGCAGATCCGCAAATTGATCAATCAGCAGAACGCTTTGACAGCCTTTCTTATATGGATGTCTTAACCAAGGATTTGAAAGTCATGGACGCCACGGCGGTGTCTTTGGCGCGGGAAAATAATATCCCGATTGTTGTTTTTAATGTGCGCGAGAAAGGCAATATTGCCAAAACCCTGAACGGTAGCGGCACATTTACCACTGTAAAATAAAAGAGGCTCATCATGGATATGAATGATTTAAAACGGCGCATGGATGGCGCGATTGATAATCTCAAAACCGAATATGCGGGTTTGCGTACCGGGCGTGCATCGATTTCGATGCTGGAGCCTGTTGTTGTTGATATGTATGGCTCGAAAATGCCGTTGAACCAAGTGGGAACAGTCGGTGTGCCTGAACCCCGTTTGCTCACGGTACAAGTATGGGATGCTGGTGCCACCCAAGCCGTTGAAAAAGCCATTCGTGATTCCGGTTTGGGTTTGAATCCACAAGCGGAAGGAAGTCTTATCCGTGTGCCAGTGCCGGAACTCAATGAAGAGCGCCGCAAAGAACTCACCAAGGTGGCTGGTCAATATGCCGAAAATGCCCGCGTGTCTATCCGCAATGTGCGTCGTGACGGCATGGACGAAGTGAAAAAAGACAAAGACTTCTCTGAAGACGATAAAAAACGTGAATCCGACAATGTTCAAAAACTCACCGACGAAAAAATCAAAATCGTTGATGATATGTATTCGAACAAAGAACAGGACATTATGACCGTTTAAAACAGGTCATTAAGTTTCACCATGAAAAAGATAGCAAAAGAAAATAAAATCTTCCTCGCTGAGATTTATTTGAAAAATCTTATCTTGGTTTTATCAGTCTATTTCCTATATGGAGTCGTAAAAGAGGCTTTTTCAGAAGTTACTGATCCTGATGTGCTCTCAAATTTGATCCTGTTTGTTGGATTAATGATCGTTGTGCCTCTTTTTGCTTGTTACACATTCACTTATGAATATGTGAACTGTAAGTCTGTTGTTCAGCGATATTTGGGCCATGCTATTGCTTTTTCAATCATGTTTGTTGCTTTTGTTTTGCTTCAAATGATTGATATTTTATTTGTTGCATCGATCGGCAATATCATTTTGTTCCGTCTAGTTATTCTTTTATATGGAATGTCACTCCTGCTATATGATTTTTGGGATGCTTTACGCGTCTTAAATAAAGAGGCTTAAAAAAATGACCCAAGAAGTGCCCCAACATATCGCCATTATTATGGACGGCAATGGCCGTTGGGCGCAGGCGCGTGGTCTGCCCAGAACAGCTGGTCATCAACAAGGCATCGAAGCCTGTAAACGCGTGGTGCGCGCCGCCGGTGAAGCGGGGATTAAATATCTTACTTTATTTGGCCTTTCGACCGAAAATTGGAGCCGTCCTGCCGAAGAAATCAATGAACTCATGCGCCTTTTACGCATGTATTTGCGTTCCGAAACAGCGGAGCTTCACCGCAACAATGTGCAGCTTCGTGTGATCGGAGATAAGTCAGTTTTTTCTAATGATATCATTGAGCTAATCGACAATGCTGAGAATTTAACCAAAGACTGTGACGGTCAATTTTTGACCATTGCCTTGAACTATGGCGGGCGTGCAGAATTGGTTCATGCGGCCAGTCAGGCCGCGCAGTTTTTACAGTCTAAAAACCTCGACCCGTCTCAAGAAAATTTCGAAGAATATATGGGTGAATTCCTGATGACCAAAGGGTTGCCTGATCCCGATATTCTGATCCGCACGAGTGGTGAAAAACGCATCAGTAATTTCTTGTTGTGGCAATGCGCCTACACGGAATTGTTCTTTTCTGAAACCTATTGGCCTGATTTTGATGCGGGCGATTTAGATGCTGCGATTGAGTGCTATTCAAAACGCGAACGTCGTTTCGGAGCGATAAAAACCTCATGATCAGTTCTGCGCTTAAACAGCGGTTGCTCTCAATAATTATCCTTTTGCCCCTCACGATCTATGTCATGATTGCGGGTGGATGGGTGTTTAAAATCTTTGTCGGCTTGGCTTTTGGTTTGGCTGTTCGGGAGTGGCTCAGAATGGCGCGAAAAACGGGCTATTTATGGCGTGACGGTCCGATTGGTTGTCTCTATCTGCTCTTTTGCTTCATGACCTTCATTTTCTTGCGCGAAGAATTTGACCAAGGCCTGTTCTTCACGGTCACGCTCTTATTTGGCGTCTGGGCAAGCGATAGCGCGGCTTATTTTTCCGGTAAATGGATCGGCGGCCCAAAAATGGCGCCGAAAATCAGCCCGAATAAGACATGGGCAGGATTTATCGGCGGTACGATCGGCAGTGGTATTATTCTCGTGATGTTCGATTATTTTGTTCCCTATTTTAGCAATAAAGCAGGTTTTGACGTCTTGCCTTTTGCGCCGCTCGAAACCGCTTTTGTAATAGGCGCGTTCTTTACTGTCTTCGGACAAATCGGCGATCTCGGCATGTCTTGGTATAAACGCAAAGCGGGGGTTAAAGATACGGGCACGCTTATTCCCGGTCATGGCGGTTTGCTCGATCGCATTGATTCTCTGGCTTTGGTTACACCGTTCTTTTTTCTCGTTCTTCATTATTTGGCGTCTTAGGGTGATCTCATGAGAAAAATTTCTATTTTCGGATCGACCGGCTCAGTAGGTGAAAACACCATTAAAGTGCTCGAAGCGCAGGATGAAAAGTTCGATATTCAGGTTTTGACCGCGAATGAAAATGCACCCAAATTGGCGGATCAAGCGAAGCGGCTCAAACCGCAAAAGGTCGTTATCGCGAATGATGAAAAATATAACGAATTAAAAGGCTTATTGTCTGATACGAATATCGGTGTTGAAGCAGGTCATGATGCGCTGATAGACGCGGCGAGCATGCCATCTGACTGGACCATGGCGGCAATTGTTGGGATGGCGGGCATCAAGCCATTGATGAAGGCGATAGAGCAGGGAAACAATGTCGCAATTGCGAATAAAGAGCCTTTGGTTGCGGCGGGGCCAATCATCATGCAATTGGCCAAAAAGCATGGCACGACATTATTGCCTATCGATAGTGAACATAATGCGATCTTTCAGGTGTTTGAAAAAGACAATCAGCAGGCGATCGAACGCCTTATTCTCACCGCTTCCGGCGGACCGTTCCGAGAATTCTCCATGGAAGAATTGCAAAATGTAACCGCGGAACAAGCGCTTAATCATCCGAACTGGTCAATGGGGTCAAAAATCTCAATTGACAGCGCAACCATGATGAACAAAGCGTTAGAAGTCATTGAAGCAGAACAATTATTCTCTGTTTCCTCAAATCAGATTGATGTTCTGGTGCATCCGCAATCCGTGGTGCATTCTATGGTGGAATATAGTGATGGCTCTGTATTGGCACAAATGGGCGCGGCAGATA